>CAVGVM010000088.1:0-3275 GCA_963632645.1 Lachnospiraceae bacterium
TTCGTCAATATCTAATGAATTATTTTCATAACAAATCAAGAACTTTCCTATAAGACAAAAAAATCGTTAATTGCTAACGATTTTTTATTTGTTCATTTTTTGCATTTGTTTCATTACTTGATTGACTTGTTTTTGAGTTGGAGTTCTTCCCATTCCACTCATCATCATTTTAATCATTTCTTCATTAATAGGTGGATTCTTCTTTAAGTACTTTTGCATAAAGAATCTAGCAAGGAAAAATCCAATTACAAGTCCTGCAACTAAACCTATGACAATCATTAATATATCATGTCCCATTATATTACCTCCATGTATTTATTCTATAAAATAATTTATGATAATGCAAGGAATTTTATGATAATAAAAACAAAACTATCTTTTTTTAGCTTTGTTTTCAAGATAAACCTTATCTATGTAATCAGTTCCATCATAATAACCAAGATAAGAAAAAGCACTAGGACTACAATTAACATTAATACCGGGATTAGATAATCCTTGAATCAAGTCTTCCTTACATACTATTTTATAAAACTCATCTGCTTGGCCTAACTCAAAAGAACTAAAATATAACTTATACTTATCAAATAAATATCTATTATTATTAACATAATTACTTAATTTAATCATTAATTTTAATTCACCCTGTTTAATACTATTTTCAAGACGAGCTTGTTCCTTACTATTTAAATCAGTATCTAACCATTCATCATTGGCCTTTCCATAATAATAAGTATAAATATCATAATCCAATAAATTCTTATAATCTTGATATAGATCATTATTCTCTTGATCATTTTTCTTTACTAAAGCATCCATTGTTCCTTCATATGTTCCAAGAGATTCTGATAATTTTAAATATTCAACATCTGGCTCTTTTAAACTTTTAATATAACAACTCCATACACCCTCTAGATTTTTTAATTCTTTATCATTTTTTATAGATTTCTTACTGTGTGTTACACCTGCATCATAAGCATCTTTATCAATAAAACCCTCATCCTTATCAAAAATATAACCATACTTAGTATCACTACCTAAATATAACCCCGTTAAATAACTTACAGTATATTTTCTAGCTTCAATATCATTCTTTACTTCTTCTTTTATTTGAGCATCCGAAAGAGTATCATTTTCAACAGTTTTAGAATATCTTACATCACTAGAAACAGTACCCATATCATTGCCTTTAAAACTCTTTGAAACTCCTATTCCACTTACTAATATAGCAGAAGCTACAACTATACTGGCCACTTTCTTTCTATTAGTTTCCATAAAAATCAACTTCTTTAAAGTGCTTTTATTGTTTACTTAAATACCTATCTTGTCAATCATTTATTCCTCTGAGGACTCCTCTTTCTCAAAAGAAAATAATACTCTTGACTTTTAAAATCACACACAAACAATCTTAAATTTAACTCCTTCAAATCATTCAAAAAAGTAGGCTTTTGAATATTACTTTCTATCCTAATATTAGAATTTTTTATAGTTAAAATTGATATTTCATTCAAAAACAAATTATTTACAATATGCTCATTCTTACCTTTAGAATACATTATCTTATCCTTATACTTATCTTGAATAAAACTATTTAGTTTTTTCTTATCTAAAAAATTACTAATCTGAGAAAATAAATTATAACCATACTCCTTATCGCTAGGTTTCATCTTATAAATCCTATTAAATATAAAGAAAAGTTCACTTGGTTTTTCTTTATAAAGTTTGTAAAATTCTTCTTTTACATCAAATATAAATAATTCTTTCATTCTATCACCAAAAATAGTATACAAAATGCCTTACTAATTTTTTGTCGAAAAAAAGAAAGAATCTTAAAAATTTACTCTTTCCTTTACATAATCAACTACTTCATCTAAATTTAATGTTATTTGTTTCATTGTATCTCTATCTCTTAAAGTTACAGTATTATTATTTAAAGTATTATCATCTACTGTTAAAGTATATACTGTCCCAATAGCATCATTTCTACGATACCTTTTTCCTATTGAACCAGCCTCATCATAACTTGTCATAAAATACTTACTAAGATTTTTATATATTTCTTTTGCCTTTTCACTATGATATTTTTTTACAAGAGGTAAAACTGTAACCTTATATGGTGCTAAATAAGGATGAAGTTTTAAAACCAATCTAGTATCATTTTCAAGTTGTTCTTCTTCCAAAGCATTAAATATTAACGCTAAAATACTTCTATCTAATCCTAAAGTTGATTCTATAACATAAGGCACATATTTTTCATTTGTTTCAGGATCTAAATATTCTTGACTAACCCCACTATACTCCATATGTCTCTTTAAATCAAAATCAGTTCTATTATGAGTACCATTTATCTCTCCCCATCCAAAAGGAAATTTGTATTCAATATCACACGCTTCCTTAGCATAATGAGCCAATTTCTCATGATCATGATACCTTAAATTTTCTTCTTTAATTCCTAAATCCTTATAAAAATCAAGAGCATATTTCTTAAAATAATTATATATTTCAGAATCTGTTCCTTCCTTACAGAAAGTTTGATATTCCATTTGTTCAAATTCTATAGTTCTAAAAGTAAAGTTTCCTGGAGTTATTTCATTTCTAAAAGCCTTACCTATTTGTCCTATAGAAAATGGTAACTTACATCTCATAGTTCTTTGTACATTTAAAAAGTTAACATATTCCCCTTGAGCATTTTCAGGTCTTAAATATATAGTACTTTTCTTATCATTAGTAACCCCTCTTTTGGTTTCAAACATTAAGCTAAATTCCCTTACATCAGTAAAATTACAATGACCACAACTAGGACAAGAAATTTTATTTTTATTTATAAAAGAAATTAGCTCATCATTACTCATAGCATCCCCTTCAGAAGTACCAGTAAAATCATTTACTAAATTATCTGCTCTTACTCTCATCTTACATTCTTTACAATCAATCAAAGGATCAGAGAAACTAGCAACATGTCCAGAAGCTTCCCAAACTCTAGGATGCATCAAAATATCAGCATCTACCTCATAAGCATTTTCCCTCTCCTGAATAAATCTTTTTCTCCAAGCATCTTTAACATTATTTTTAAGTCTTGCTCCTAAGGGACCATAATCCCAGGTATTAGCAAGTCCCCCATAAATCTCACTTCCAGGAAAAATAAATCCATAAGTTTTACAAAAGTTTACCACATTTTCCATATTCATAATAAATTCCTCCTTAAAAATAAAAATTCTAAAAAATACTTAGAGACGATTAACATAACCGCGGTTCCACTCTAATTATTCATTTAGAAT
>CAVGVM010000089.1:0-2953 GCA_963632645.1 Lachnospiraceae bacterium
CTTTTATTTTATCATGGAAAGATTTTCTATTTACACAAATTTATTTACAGACTCAATTTATGAGGTTTTGTCTTTGAAATTTTAAAATTTGCGTTTCCGTATAAGAAAAGAATGACTTTTTTGTCATTCTTTATTTTATTATTATTGTAACTGTTGTTGTTTTTGGAGTATATGATAGTTTTGAATCTTCTCCGGTTACTTCAACTTTTACTTTATGTGTTCCTTTTCCTAATCCTTGTAGATTTACGAAGGCTGAGATATTTTCTATTGAAGCGTCTTTTATGTTATTTGCCGAACCTTTAACGATGACTGATGCTACTGAGTCTGCTTTTGAGGCTGCTTGTGCTGTTAGACCATTTTCTAGGTTCTTTGTTGCTATGTTAACATTTTTAATGGTTTTTTCTTTGACGTATGCTAGGGTTACTTTGGCAATTACAGATTTTGTTGAGATATCTCTTACTCCACTTGGTAATGATAAATTAACTGTGTATTCTGTTTCTTTACTTAGACCTTCGACATTTATATTTATCGGAATGTATGATATTTTTTCTAGAGTTGCTTCATCACTATAGATTGTTGCTTTTGTTTTACTTAGTTTTATTTCGTCTATTGCTTTTCCAAATACTACATTTCCTTCTGGGATTACTTTTAATGGAACTTCTTTACTTGGTGATGCTATTTCTACTGTGGCATCTATTGTTCCTGGAACTATTTCTACATCAAGTTTTCGTCCTTTTTCATCGTAGGCTACTAGTGGTATTTCTTTTAATGTTGTGGTTCCTACGGTTGGATTAGTTATTTTTCTAACGTCTACTAGGGCTTTTACTGTTGCTATTTGTTCTAGTTTATATTGGGCACCTTTGACGTATACTTCATCTCTACTAAAGTTTATATCTTGAATTGTATATTTTGAATCTAACTGATCTTCATATAATATTTCTTTTGTTATTTTTTTAGATTCTGACATTTTTTCGTAGACTACTACTGTTGCTGTTGAAGGATCAAGTTTATAATCTACTGAAGAGACTGAACCTGTGTATTTTAGATTTACTTTGTGTGTTCCTGGTTTTAAGTCTCTTAGGTCTATTACAACTTCATCATTGGAATATTGTTTTGCTAGATATAGGTCTGCTCTTCTTCCGATTAGAGTTATATCTGCTGTTTTTGGTAATCCTTCGATTACATAGGCTTCTTCATTATATAAAGCGATTACTTTTTTGTTATAAAGTATATCTGCTGAGTTGTTCATCATTAATTCTGTTGTGTTGTCTACTACTAGAAAGGCACATAGGGCTAGTACTAATGATAGAGTTATTAACACTAATTTGTTATTAAGTAGTCTATCTAGTGGTTTGCTACTGCCTTTAAATGGTTTCATTATTAATAGCATTAGTTTTGCTATTGGTGTTATTATTATTTTATCAATAATACTGTATATTTTACTTATTACATAATATATTCCTCTGGCTATTTTTTTTAATAGTGAGTATTTTTTCTTATTTTTTTTCTTTGAGGATTTTTTCTTTGCCATTATAAATCTTCCTCCTCATTAAATTCATCTTCAAATTCATCTTGTTTTGGTCTTAGTTCGTCTATAAGTAGGATTCTTGCGTCATCTATTGTTAGGTTGTAGAATAGTTCTCCTTTTATTGCAATTGAAACTCTTCCGGTTTCTTCAGATACTACTATTGCTAGAGCGTCTGTTTCTTCGGTTATTCCTAGGGCTGCTCTGTGTCTAGTTCCTAGTCTTTTGTTTATTTTTAGACTGTTACTTGTTGGGAAGACTGCTCCGGCACAACTTATTTTATCTCCTTGTATTATTACTCCACCATCATGTAATGGGTTATTTGGGAAGAAGATAGAAACTAATAGTTCGCTTGATATTTCTGCATATAGGTTTGTTGCTTTGTTTATGTAATCTATTAGACTTACGTCTCTTTCTATTACTATTAAGGCTCCTATTTTTGATTTTCTCATGCTATCTACTGCAGAGATTATTTCGTATACTAGTTTTTCTCTTTCGTCTACTGTTAGGACTTTATGTCTTCCTAAGAGCTGGGTTTTTCCTATTTGTTCTAGGATGGATCTTATTTCTGGTTGAAATATTATTATTAGGGCAAGTGGTCCCCATTCTATTACGTATTCTAGGAGTAGTCCTACTGTTACTAATCCTAGCCAATCTGCTATTACTTTTATTATTATTATGAATAATATTCCTTTAAATAATAGTGATAGTTTTACATTATTTTTTATGTTTTTTAATAATGTATAGATAAGTAGCCATACTATGGCTATATCTAGTATTTTTTTTATTGTTTCAAGTATTGTATCAAAACTCATAATTACCTCCGAACGTTTATTTATTATATCATTTATTCTATTTTATGTAAATTTTTATTATTTTTATGTCTATGTTTCTACTTTATCAAGTATACTATAAAATAAAAAAAATTGTAAGGTGTATTATACAATTTTTATATTTTTTTATTTATAGATTGGAAATTTACTTGTTAGATTTAGAACTTTTTCTTTGTTCTTATTTAGGTTTTCTTTGTTGTCATGATTTTGTAAAGTGTCTATTATTATGTCTGCTATTTCTATGAATTCTTTTTCTTTTAGGCCTCTTGTTGTCATTGCAGGGGTTCCTATTCTTATTCCACTTGTTGTTGTGAATGATTTTGTTTCATTTGGAATGGAGTTTTTGTTGCATGTAATGTTTATTTCGTCGAGGATTTTTTCTGCATCTTTTCCTGTTATGTTAAATGATGATTTTACGTCTATTAACATTAGATGATTTTCTGTGCCTTTTGATATTACTTTTATATTTTTTTCTTTGAAGTGATTTGCCATTGCTTTGGCGTTTTTTATTACTTGGTTTTGGTATTCTTTAAATTCTGGTTGTAGGGCTTCGTAAAAGCATTGAGCTTTGGCTGCTATTACGTGCATTAGTGGG
>CAVGVM010000090.1:0-5916 GCA_963632645.1 Lachnospiraceae bacterium
TATCATCATTCATTGAAGGTTCAGGAAAAACTTCATACTTTTTATCTAAACTTTCAATTTTTTTAGGCATCTTATTAGGCTTTTCAACTCTTAACCCAAAATCTCTTTTAAACATATTTGAATTAAACATTTTATAAAAAATATCTTTATCAACACCATATTTTTCAGCCATTTGATTTAAAATTTCATTACCAATTTTAGCATTCATAAGTATTTGAGAAATCTTATTCATATCAGCAGATTCAAGTTTTGGATATTCATTTTCAGAAACTGCACCATCAGCATTGTTAGATTTATTAACTTTTGATTTATCAATTGCATCAAGAACAGCATTTCTCCTATCATTAATTTCAACAACGTAATCACCATTATCAAGTGCGGCTTCATACTCCTTATCTAATCTATCAAGTTCCTCAAATAAATTATCATTCTTAACAGCAGCTTCTTCTTCAGAAACTACACTATTCTCAGGTTTAACATCATTCATATGTGTACTCTTATACTTAGCAGCAGCAATCAAATCATCAATACTTGCACCATATCTAGCATTTAAACTGCTAAATAAAAAGTTTGTTTGGTTAGGATTTTCTATACTTAATAAATATTTCATATCATAATCAGTTAACTTACTAGCAAGTTCCTTTATCTTTTCATTAACATTAGAATTATCATCTCTAGTAACACCCTTCTTAGAGTCAATAAAACTAGCTAAATCATTTAAATTAGCATCAACACCTTGCTTTCTAAGTCTAGCAAGTATATTATTTATCTCATAATCAGCTTGTCTAACATCCTTAACATTCATCAAATAAGCCATATCACTATCACTTAAAGTATTTTCATACACAGAAACCTCAGTATTTTTATTACTTTGAGCACTAATCATATTTTTAATTTCAGCTACTTGTCTTTCAAGATCAGCAAGCCTTGCTTCTAAATTTCCATTTTCGTTCATAAATTACTATCTCCTCTCACAAAGGGAACCCCTCTTTGTCGTGTATTATAACATAAATAAATAAATTTTACAATAAAATCTAACTAAAATTCTTTTCAACTATAGCAAATACATTCTTAATAATATCTTCATCTTCAATTGCAGTTATCTTTCTCTTACAATCAATCTCATCAATTCTAATAACTCCAAACGAATCAGTAGTATCATTATTAACTACTTCACACACAAAACAATAATCAATACCATTATATCTACAAACATCAACTATTAAAAACTCTTTACCATTTCCTAAAGTTATTATCTTATCTTTCATTTAACGAGACCTCCCAGTACTTTTAAGTGCTTCCTCTATATTAGCATCATACCAATCATCCGATTTTATATAGCCAGAAATATTATCTGGATTAGTCAAATCAGCACCTTCTTGACCAGTAAACACAGCTTTAAACTTACCATTTTCTATACCATCCATTAGTTCATTTTTATCAGTAGTAAAAATTTTTTGATTAGTATCAGCATCAATTGCACCACCAGCATCCCAACCATGCCATTGATTAGGATTCAAATCAGTAGCATTTTCAATATAAGCTCCATGAGTATGAGTAGAAGTAATATGTTGTCCAATACTATCAGGATCTAATTGATTAAAATCAAAATTACTAGTATCTGGATTAAGTTGATTGGCAGCATCTTGAATATGCATACCTGCTTGATGAAGAGCATCATTAAGTGTTTGAGCATCACCATGTTTTACAGCCATATATACACCAGCAGTAATTATTCCAGCCGCAGCAAGTCCTGCAAGACCAATTATCTTTCCTTTAGTAGATAAATTCTTTACTTTATCAATAAAACCTTTAGCCTTAGATAAGAAAGAACCATCTCTTTCACCAACTATTTCATCATCATCAGCCTTTTGTTCTCCTTGCTTTTCTTTCCCTTGTTTTTGTTCTTCAACATAATCACTTAAAACTCTAGGTTTCTTTTTCTTATCATATATATTAAGCATATCTTTAATTTGAGGCACTAACTCTCTTTTTCTATCAAGAAGTCTATCTCTTTCAGCAGCAAGTTCACTAGGAGTCTCTTTACCAGTTTTAAGATTATCTCTCATTATACTTTCAATCTCATTGATTCTCTTGTCAATCTCAAGATATTCTTTATATAAATCTTCCTTTGATACAGGTTCAACTTTTTTTACACCTTTATCATTATCATTTTCTTTTTCATTTTGTTCCTTATTTGGATCAAATTTAGAAAAATCAACACCATTCTTCTTGTACTCTATAAAACTAGCTAAATCCTTTAAATTAGCATCAATACCTTGTTTTCTAAGTCTAACAAGTATATTATTTATCTCATAATCAGCTTGTTTAACATCTTTAGCTTCCATAAGATACTTTAAATCTTGTTCATTTAAAGCCTTATCATATATAGAAAGTCTCTCATATTCCTTCATTTGTGCTTTTCTATACTTAGCAAGCTCAATAACTTCATAATTAGTAACTCCAGCCCTAGCAGCAATATAACTAATTTTTGAACCAGGATTATCTAAATCAACAGCCAAAAGATATTCCATATCTTCCTTACTTATTTTTTTTTCAAGTTCATTAAAAAATTCTTCTTTATTGCTCATACGTTCTTCTTTTTTCTTATCAAGTAGTGAAACTAATTCATCCATAGTAAAATTAACACCTTTATCTTGAAGTTTTTTAATTATATTATTAGTTTGAACATCTCCTTGTCTAACATCAAGAACACTAATTAAATAATTAAGTTCCTCAGGACTTAATGCTTTTTCAAGTTCAGAAATAGGTTCCTCTTGCTTTTTATCTTCTACTACTTGCTCAGAATTTCTATTCAAAGTCTCACTAACACGCTTAGCAATTTCTTCATTTGAAAGATTTGGGTCATCGATAATTTTCTTTAATTCTTCTCCCACATCAAACACCTCACTTAATTCGCGCATATTATACCACAAAAACGATATAATCACAATACCTTACCTAAATGATAACATAAATAAAATATTTTTTAAAGAAGAAAAATAAGAAAATTTACTTTTTACTACTACTTTACACCACCAAATCTCCTATCTCTAGAATAATACTCCTCAATAACCCTATCAAACTCATAAACATCAAAATCAGGAAAATAACTATCAACAAAGCAAAACTCAGCATAAGAAATCTCCCATAACAAAAAATTACTTATCCTTTGCTCACCACTAGTCCTAATTAAATAATCAACATCAGGAAGTTCATTATATAAATATTTACCAAACAATCCCTCATCTATATCAGAAACACTAATATTACCACAACTAACATCATTAACAATCATCTTAGTAGCATCAACTATCTCAGCCCTACCACCATAATTAAGACAAAAATTAACCACCAACCCATTATTATCCCTAGTATCTCTTTCAAGTTCCTTCATCGAGTTATAAACCTTATCACTTAAAGGTTCCTTCCTCCCAGAAAACAAAATTTTAATATTCTTATCTTTGTAAAGTCTTTTACTTTTCTTAAACCACTTAATAAACAAACTCATCAAATAATCAACCTCAGACTTATCTCTCTTAAAATTCTCAGTAGAAAAAACATATAAACTAAGATACTTTATCTCAGTATTATCAGAAATATGAAAAATAAGCTTTTCCAAAACCTTAGACCCCTCCAAATGACCTTCACTTCTAGACTTACCCCTTTCCTTAGCCCATCTTCCATTTCCATCAACAATAATTGCAACATGATTTAATTTATTCATAAAACACCTCTCATAAAACTATATTTTACTAAAAAATAAACCAATAAAAAAGACAAAGTATAAAACTTATCTAAAACTTTACACTTTATCTTAAAAACTACCTAGCCCCAATAGAATTTGAACTAGAAGCACTATAACCAAATTCATAATCATCAAACTTATCTATAACAGCATTCATATTAGGAATAGTCTCATTATATAATTTTTCCTTATCACTAGAAGTCATAGTCCTTTCTTCTAAACTTCTCCTATAACCATACATAGCCTTCATCTTATCCATAAAAGAACCATAATCACAAATAGTCTTCATTGGACTAACCTTAGCAATAGAATTTCTAATACCATCCGAAACCAAACTATCATAATTTTCTAAAAACGTTTTACTAAGCATCATTCTCATAGTATCAAAACATAATCTCTTATTATCACGCAATCCAATTTTATATGAATTTTCAGCTTCTTCAAGACTTTGAGAAAACATTATTTTTTCATCATACTCAAAATAATAATATTCAAACAAATCATCCAAATCAATCATATCACTAGCCTCTGCCACATTAGAAATATTAAATTGAGATACATCATTAATTTTTTTTGCAACAGGCAACAGTTTATCAATAATATTAAGTTCATCTTCATCTAAACATTCATAAGATGGAGCAAACATAATCTTAGAAACTTCAAATCGTGGAATATCATTTTTCTCACAAAACTCTAAAAAATTACCAACTGTATGAATTTCTTCTTCTGTAGAATTATCTTCAGAGCATCTTTTAACTCCAAAATCCTCAAAACAATTAACAACTTTTTCTGATCCAAGTATTCTATTAATTATCATATTATTAGACAAAAATGCATCCACACCTGGTACATAACAACTTTTCAGTTTAAAAATATCCTTTTTCAAATTATCAAACCCAAAAACATCCCTATATTCTGGATTTCCACTAATTTCAGCAAATTTTTTTAGAAATTCATCTGGAAAAAACTCATGAACAACACGTTGTTGATTAATAACAACATCAAGTATATATTCCCCACTTATATTTAAAACATCATCATTAATATCAGAAACATCAAACGATTTATAAATTTTCGTGTCATCTTCACTTATCAGAAAATGCTCAGAAAAATAATCATCATTATCAACATAATTTCCAATATTTTCAACAATCTTCTTACCATTCAAATAATTAACAAGTATATTTTTTTGTTCATTTGATAATCCTCTAGCAAAAGGTGTCATCATAATTCTACCAAGTTCTATAGGTTCTATATTATTTCTCTTGCAAAAATCAATTATATCAAAATCACTTTTACTTTCCTCACTATGTTCCACATTAGAAATATCATCACTTTTCACTTCATTACTAATATTTTCCCTATCACCAAAAGATTCTTCTTTAAATGAATCAGTTTCCATAGTCTTACCATCTTCTACTTCACTTTCTTTAAATGCTATTTCCTTATGTTCATTTTCTCTTTCTTTTTCTTGTAATAATTTTTTACTAAGCGCAGACATCAAAACCTCTTTTTCCTCCTTACTTAACCCAGAATTCATTATTTCTTCTAAATAATCAGTTATATCTCTTTGCATAATATACCTCCATATACTCTAAGTATATCCCCCCCCCAGGACGATTTGTCAAGGGGATGTTAGCATATTTTTGGGACAGTTTTTAGAGAAAATCCATAGCAATAAACTTAAAGTAGACAATTAAAATGATTAAGTAAACACTTACTTTATTCATACAAAAAAAACTTTCAAACTGAAAAAGACAAAGCATAAAACTTATCTAAAACTTTACACTTTATCTTTTTCTAACTTTATTCTTCCTTTCAAACTCTACAACAGGACTCCTATCTTTAATATTAAAATCAACACACACTATCTTACTACATTTCTTACAAATATAAAGCTTATACATCTCTCCATACTTATACTTTCTAACATCTAAATAATACCCATCATATGTTTTAGCAGTCTCCCCACAAAGTTCTTTAAATTCATGACTACATACATCTTGTTTAGTAAAACACTTCCCATTTTCCACATAATCACCTTTTTTATAAAATAAAAACTCTTGATAAACAAGAGCAGTAATAACATAATGGTCGGGAAGACAGGATTTGAACCTGCAACCCCTTGGTCCCAAACCAAGTGCTCTACCAAGTTGAGCCACTTCCCG
>CAVGVM010000091.1:0-4795 GCA_963632645.1 Lachnospiraceae bacterium
CATACTAAAGGTTGCATTTAACTTTCAAAAGTTGCATTTACCTTTGAATTTGAGCTTACCCACAAATACAAGCAAAAAAATAATTTTTTTAAAAGATATTTTAATAATATATAAACAATATCATATTATTTAATGAAAGAGAGTGATGCACGTGGATAAACAAGAAATAATCAAAAACATAGCCTATCGTACTGGCGGAGACATTTACCTAGGAGTAGTCGGAGCAGTAAGAACTGGAAAATCAACCTTTATCAAAAAAGTAGTAGAAGAACTAATCGTTCCCAACATAGAAGACGAATACGAACGAAAAAGAACCCTAGATGAAATACCTCAATCAAGTGGAGGAAAAACCATCATGACCATAGAGCCCAAATTCGTTCCCAACAACGTAGCACAAATAAAAATAGATGACATGACCTGCAACATGAGACTAGTAGACTGTGTAGGATACGTAATTGACGAAGCCAAAGGTTACGAAGACGAAAATGGACCTAGAATGGTAAAAACCCCTTGGTACAAAGATGAAATACCATTCGTCGAAGCCGCAGAAATAGGAACAGAAAAAGTAATAAGAGACCACTCAACAATAGGAATAATGATCACAACAGATGGAACCATCGGAGAATTCTCAAGAAAAGATTATATCGAAGCAGAAGAAAAAATAGCCCTAGAACTAAGCTCCATAAACAAACCATGTATCATGGTCCTAAACACAACAAAACCAGCAGCAAAAGAAACAGAAAAACTAACAAAAAAACTAAAAGAAAAATACAAAGTCCCAGTCCTACCAATAGATGTCCTAAACATGAATGAAATAGAAATAAATAACATCCTAAGAGAAGCCCTATATGAGTTCCCTATTCTAGAAGTAAACGTCGATATACCAGAATGGATCGGAATCCTAAAACCAAACCATTACGTCAAAAAAGCCTACATCGAAAAAATAAAAGAAAGTGTCGTAGAAGTAGATAAACTACGTGATGTTGACAGTATAATAAGTCATTTCAGCAATTGTCAGTACATAAAAAACGCCTATATGTCCCTAGTAGATCCTAAAACAGGAATAATAACCATAACCCTAGAAGCACCACAAGAGCTATTCGAAATAGTACTAAATGAAATGATTGACGTAGACATAACAAACAAAACAAATCTCTTAAAAATATTCCAAGAATACAAAGAAACAAAAACAGAATACGAACAACTAGGACAAGCCCTAAAAATGGTAAAAACAACAGGATATGGAGTAGCAAACCCTACCCTAAAAGATATGAAACTAGACAAACCAGAAATAACCAAACAAGGATCAAGATATGGAATAAAACTAAAAGCAACCGCACCATCAATACACATGATAAGAGTAGATGTAGAATCAAGCTTTGAACCAATAATCGGTAGTGAAGCCCAAAGTAAAGAACTAATAGATCACCTAATGAAAGACAGCAACAACGATCCAAACAGTATCTGGTCAAGTGAAATATTCGGAAGAAGCCTAGACAAAATAGTCCAAGAAGGAATCCAATCAAAAATATCAATGATGCCAGAAAACGTAAGATACAAATTTCAAACAACAATGTCCAAAGTAGTAAACAAAGGATCAAACAATCTAATAGCCATAGTCATATAAAAATACTTAAACCAAGTATTTTTTTAATGCAAAAACAACCTTAAAAATAAAAACAAAGAAACAAAAAAAGAAAAAAAGAAAAACACCTCATAGAAACGTTTTTCCAATAACTAATACTACTTTTTAACAAAAACTGCCTTTATAGAATGATTCAAAGTAATATTCCTAAATGTATATTTACTCTTAACACTAACACGTTTACCATCTACATAAACCTTACTAAGTTTATAACCCTTACTAGGAGTCATAGTAACAACAACATTAGAACCATAATTCACAGTTTTACTCTTAGTAATAACACCCTTACCAGTCTTTGAAGTAGTTATCTTATATTTATTTATAGTAAGTAAAGCCTTCTTATAATAAGTATTATATATACTCTTAACACTATCAATTGAAGTAGCCTTATTTATCTTACTAATTCCCTCATTAACAATAGGAACAACTTTACTTTGATTATACTTTTTATTATTCTTAAAAGTATTTAACTTATTAATATACGACTTCTTAGCATTACTAAGTTCAACAGCCTTAGTTGGAGTCTTCTTAAGAAGTTTTTCAAGTTTAACCAAGAAATTACTAGGTATCTCTACCTCATACATAACATTAATAGCACTACCAGCACTATCTAATAAATTATAATTAGTATTATAACCATTATTAGAATAAACTTTTTTATTCAAATATTTCTTAGCTAAATTATCAATACCAGTAGTAAGTTTAAATGAAGTAGTAGTACTAAGTTTTTGATAAGTAACACCAGTCATATTTTCAAGTTTTTCAATCAAATCAACATATTTAGTATACATAGTATCAGGATTATAACCCTTATCAATGTCCCCAATAGTCTTATCAGCCATATCTATAATCTCATCAGTAACCTTATAACCACTAACCTTAAGTTGTTTATATACATAATTATTAATATATGCACCAAGAGCATTCTTAGTATCTTGAACTTCTCCTAAAGAATAAATAATACGACCAAGAGAATAAGAAGGAACAGATATAGCACCAACACTATCTAAAAAATCACTATAATCTGAATCAAGAAAATAACCATAAGCATCATAATAACAAGCCCCATACATAGATTCATTACCTGAAGATTCCTCATCCTCATCATAATTATCTAAATCAAAAGAAATTTCAATATAGTAAAAATTATTATAATCTCCAATCAAACTAATATGAGCAAAACCTTTAGCAAGTGAATAATAATCCTTAGCACCACTTACATATCCTAAATACTCACTACGATAAGAATTAATTATAGTATTATAATAAGTACTAAAATCTCCCTCATAAAAACAATCAAAAGCATCATTTATAGCCTTAATACCACGTTTTTTCAAAGTTAAATAATAATTATCAGTAGTAACATAATCATAATCCCAACCACCAATAGTAGTCATAGTAGCATAAGGTAAATTAACATCTAAAGAAACAGTACCTTCCTCATAATTATCAAATAAATCATCTAAAGAACTAACATTATTAAGTGTATCAATAGCCTCTTGATGAGCCTTTTCAAAAGCCTCTCTAACAGAATCAATATAAGTTACATATTCATATTGAGCATAAGCCTCCTCAACTTGTTTAATAAAATTTTGTTTATAATACTCAAGTTCACTACCAGCCTTTCTAATTTGCTTAGCAGTCGGAGTCTTAACAATTAAAGACTTATTATTAACTTTCTTTTCAGAAACCTCCTTCTTTTCTGAAGGATTAACCTTACTAAGAGCACTAACACCACTAGGTAAAATAGTAATAAGTAACGCACATACTAAAACTAACGATATAATTTTCTTCTTCATACTCTACCTCCTTACCTAACTACCCTACTCTTAATACCTGAATAAGGACTATATACTTTCTTACCATTAACAACCTTATAAGCCCTAACTTTATAATAATATCTCTTATTCTTAACAAGCTTACCATTAATATAATAATTCTTAGTAGTAGAAGTAACTACCTTATAAGAACCATTAACAGAACTAGCCCTATATATAGTATAACCACTAGCACCAGGAACCTTATTAATAGAAATCTTTAAATATCTAGACTTATAATTAGCAACAGAAATAACTGGTTTATCAAGAGAAACTAAAGCATTAACACTATAAGAATAACTAAATGACTTAGTACTACTATAAACAGCCCTTATTCTATAGTAATATCTCTTACCTAAAACAACATTAGAATCCTTATAAGAAGTTCCAGTAGCCTCACCAATCTTTGCATAAGAACCATTAGAACTCATAGCTCTCTCAACTATGTACTTACTAGCAACATTAATCTTATTCCATTTCAAAGTAACACTATTATAAGTAGTCTTTCCAACCTTAAGATTATAATCTCCTAAAGCATAATTAGTCTTACCAACAAATAATCTATATGCTACCTTAACAAGACGATTTCCTTGATCAGTACCCTTAACAGTACCAACTATATAAGTAGTACCAGGCTTAACTGCAGTAACAGTTCCATTACTATCTATCTTAGCAATATTAGCATTAGTACTAGACCATATAATCTTATCATTAGTTCTCTTACCATCAATATCTAAAACATAACCATTATAAGTATACTTATTACCAACAAGTAACTTAGAAGTATACTTAGTAAGTTTAACACTAGCAGGACTAGTAACAGTTACATCAAAACTATCAGAATACTTTCCATCATAAGTCTTAACTGTAATAGTAGCCTTTCCAGAAGACTTACCAGTAAGAATACCAAGTTCATCTATATCTGCAACAGTTCTATCACTAGAAGACCAATAAACCTCTTTATTAGTAGCATTACTAGGTAAAATATTAGCCTTAAGTTCATAAGAAGAACCCTTTACAATACTAGAATAATCCTCTTTAGATACAATAGATATACCAGTTTGAGACAAAGACTTCTTAACCTTAACTAAAACACTATCACTCTTACCAGAAACACTAGCAGTTATTGTAACAAATCCTGCCTTAACACCAGTAACCCTACCAGTAACAGAATCAACTTTAGCAATAGAATCATCACTACTAGACCATTCAACCTTCTTTAAAGAAGTCGCAGGTCTAACCAAAGCCTCTAAAGAAATATCATCACTTTCATAAACAACAGCATCATAATCATCACTATAAGAAGCATCATAATCCTTTATAGATACAGAAT
>CAVGVM010000092.1:0-2150 GCA_963632645.1 Lachnospiraceae bacterium
GTTTTTGATGAATAACCATGTGTCTTTTGCTATTTTTATATTTTGTTCTTGGTTTGTTATATCTTCTACTTGTATTTTATTCATGAATTTTTTCCTCGCTTATTTGATATTCACTATTTTCAAAGATTTTATAGCCTTTTTCTTCTATTTCTTGGGCTAATGTATAGTCTCCTGTTTTTACTATTTTTCCGTTTATTATGACATGGATGTAGTCTGGTTTTAGGTATTCTAGGATGCGGTTATAGTGAGTAATTAGAAGGATTGAGGCTTTTGACTTGTTTTTGTATTCTAGGACGTTATCGCAAACTAGTTTTAGGCTATCTACGTCTAGTCCTGAGTCTAATTCGTCGAGGATGAGAAATTTTGGTTTTAGGGTTTTCATGCTGATTATTTCATTTTTTTTACGTTCTCCTCCGGAAAAGTTTTCGTTTATTGAACGGTGCATCATGTCTTTTGAGAAGTTTAAATCGCTGTAGTTTTTTTCTAGTATTTTTATAAATTCGTATAGTCCGATTGGTTCTTCTCTTGTTTGGTTAAGGGCCATTCTTAGGAATTCTTGGTTACTTACTCCTTCGATGCTTATAGGATTTTGGAATGATAGGAAGATTCCTAGTCTTGCTCTTTGGTCTGTTGTTAGATTTAGTATTGAGCTATTGTTTACTAGTATGTCTCCACTTTCTACTTGGTATTCTGGGCTTCCCATGATTACTTTTGAAAGGGTTGATTTTCCTACTCCATTTGGTCCCATGATTACGTGGGTTTCATTTTCTTTTATACTTAAGTTAAATTTATTTAAAACTATTTTATTATTAACTGAGACAGTTAAGTCTTTTATTTCAATATTCATAAAAAATCACCAACTATATTTTAGCACTAATTCCTTTATTTAACAATATAATTAATTCGACTAAATGTTGCAAATAGCGTTTAATTTTGAAAATATTTATTATATAATGGTTATGAGAGGTGATTTTAATGAATGAATGTTTATTTTGTAAGATTGTTAAAGGAGAGATTCCTTCGTATAAGGTTTATGAGGATGAGAATACTTTAGCATTTTTAGATATTAATCCTGAGGGATTGGGTCATACTTTAGTAGTGCCTAAGAAACATTTTAATAATTATGAAGATATTGATTTGGAAACAATTAGGTATGTAAATGAAACTGGTAAGATTGTTTTTGATAAGATTATGAAGGGATTAAATCCTGATGGAATAAGGCTTGTTCAAAATAATGGTATTATACAAGATGTTTTGCATTATCATTTGCATTTGGTTCCTGTTTATAAGAGTGATAGGGAAAATAAAGATGATTTTGAAAAGATTCTTGAAATGTTGAAGCAAGATCAGTAATGATTTTGTTTTTTTTTTGGCAAAAAAAAGAATAGATCCTTGTCTATTCATCAAAAAAGTCATCGAAAAATTGATCATCTGTAACAGCATATTTTGAAACTTCAGAATCTTTAACTTGCCCTGCTTTTTGCATTTCAGTGGTACTACTTTTGTGAGGAATACCATTTATTTCTGGGGCAGCGTTGTTATGCACTGTTATGTTATGATTTTCATGTTCCATTGCTTTATCAATTTTATTCATAAATCCTGTAAACATAGTTGGAGCAATATCTCCGACAGAATCGTTTCTTTTTGGTTTTTCTTCTGCTAGTTCTTTATCTGTTTTTTGTTCTTTTGGTTGCGATGTTTCTTCATTAACTTTTTGTTCTTCAAGTGCTTTTTTTTGTGCTTGTTCTTTTTTTCTTTTTTCTTCTTCCTCTTTTTCTTCTTTTTCTAGTTCTGCTATTTTGGCATCTATTTTTTTGACTAGGTCGTCTACGTTTAGTCCACCATTTCCAAGAGGATTTTGAGGCATTTGATTGTTTGCAGGATTTGGTGCATTATGTTTTAAGGCTTCGAAAGGATTAGGTCCGTTAAATACTGGAGCGGCTCCTGCTGGACTCATTCCTCCGGCGTTTTCAATCATATTTGATAGATTAGCAGCCTTTTTTTCTTTAATAAATGCTTTTATATCGAATACTTTTACTGGCCTTTTTTGTCTTTCTATAAATGGATCAGCGTCTCCTTTTTTTATTCCCCAATCGATTTCAAAGTTTGGTTTTAGTCTTGTTTTATAAGGATTTAGCCTGATTCTTTTT
>CAVGVM010000093.1:0-2112 GCA_963632645.1 Lachnospiraceae bacterium
CTTTTATTTTATCATGGAAAGATTTTCTATTTACACAAATTTATTTACAGACTCTCCCAGGATAAGTTTTAAATTATCTTTTGTTCTTAGTCTTCATCTTTTTTAATATCTTTTTTTACTTTAGTTGTAGTTGTTTTTTTAGAATTACTTTTTTTATTAGGAATATTATTTTTCTTATCATTACACTTTTCACATTTACATTCATCATAACTATTATCACGTGTACTAAGTAGAGTAGGTATTAAAGAATTGAAACATAAAGCATAAATGATAATTGCTATTACACTAAGAGCATATTGTCCAGTTGCTAGATTTAAAACTTCTCCGAATCTAGTAACTCCTAGATATGAAAGTCCTATGAATAGGAAACTATCAATAGTAACAGCGATAACTCCTGCAATTAGGAAATCAAAACCTTTTTTATGTCCTAGAAAATCGTAAAGTTTAATATTTACATATTGACCAACAATAAATGCTACTATTGATGAGAAAAGAATTCTAAAATCAATATTAAATAATTTTTCTAGTCCGTCTGAGCCTCCATGTACTCCGAAAGTTCCAGCAAGTCCAAACATAAGTCCCATGAATATTAAAGATATAACTGAGAAATTAATTAGTTCAAAGACTCTATCTTTTCCATATCTTTCATAAAATAGAACTGCTATAAAATAAGTAAATGGATAAATTATAGCACTTGCTGTTGCAATCATTCCTCCAAATTCTATGATTCTATTTGATAATATGTAACAGGTTGTATAGCATGTAACAAATAGAAACATTACAAATATACAATAAAAACTTTTATCCCTTTTCATCACTTTTCCCTCCTAGTATAAATTATAAAAGAAATGGAAAAATAAAACAAGTCAAAAATAGAATAAATTATAAAGCAATGTCAAAACTTGACTTTTGGACTAAAAAATGATAAAATAAGAGGCAATTTTAAAAAGGGAGGAATTGATTAAAATGGAAATTAAAAATGGAAAAAATGAAATTCAATTATCAACTAAAAGAAAAGGAAATACAAAGAGATTAGAAGAACTTAAAAAGAAAAGAGAAAATTTTAATAAAGTTAAAGATGAATATGATAGTTTAAATCCAATTCAAAAGAGAATATTAGCTTTATATGGTTGTGTTGTAGTAGATGCTATGTTAACACGTGAATATAAGGAAAAGATTGCAGAACAAATTAAAAATTGTAAGATTGCTAGTGATGCTGTTAGATTAAGGAGTAAGTTACTTGCTATTAAAGAATATGAAAAAGAAGAAATAGTAAAAGAATTTGGTAAAGATGATGTAATAACTGATGAAAATGGTAATATTGATCTTGATTTATATGATTCTTTATTAGAAATTGATATGAGTTATTCTGATGAAGATGTAAAGAGTAAGAAAACAAGATAAGTATAATGAATAGTAATATTTGAATATTTGTTTTTAAGAAAATTTATTATTAGATAAATGTGATACTAGTAAATAGGAGGTATATTATGGTTATATTGGGAAGAGTAAATAAGAATAAAGCTAGAGAAAAAGATAAAGATGGTTTGGAAATGCTTACTAAAAAGTGCCAACCTTATGAATCTAAAGATGAGTTATTTAAACAAGGAAGAACTTTTAAAGTTAAAGAAGTTGTAAGCCCTAAAAAGCAAAAAATTGATACTAAGAAAGAATGTGTTTCTGAGAATAATGAAGTATATGATTTGTTTGTTAAAAAAGGTGAACTTTTAAGACAAAGCGAAAGTAAAGTAGAGGAGTTTCGATCTAGTATATATAGTGATGGTAAGGAAGAAATTTCTAAGGATAGAGTAAAGAAGATATCGAAGATTTATTCAGGCATGGAAAAGTTAGGGCTTGGTAGTAGTGATATTTTAAAAGTTCTTAGACAATGTTTAACTTTAGATGATATGTTTAGTTTAACTGAATGTGCTTATATTGAGAAAGAATATGGCGAAGAAGAAGCTTATAAATATTTGGGTAAAACTAGAAGATAATTGCTTAAGGGGTGATTGTCTTTTTTAATATTTTAAAAATTAGATTAAACTGCTTGAAAAAGTGGCTTTTTTGTTATAAAATTAATATATAAATAATACTAATGCATTAGTCAAGTAA
>CAVGVM010000094.1:0-3832 GCA_963632645.1 Lachnospiraceae bacterium
TGGTATTTATTGTTTTTTCTACATCATATATTGTGTTACAGATATTACATACAAAATGGGTATGTTTCTTTTTTGTGTTATCGTAGTGTTCTACTGCATCATTGGTATTTACTTTTATTATCATGTTGTTTTTGTATAATAAATTTAGGTTTCGATAAATTGTTCCTAGACTTATATTTGGAAATGTTTTTAGTGCTTCTTTGTGAATATCATAGGCTGTAGGATGTTTTGTGCTGCTGTTTATTATGTTAAGTATTAGATTTCTTTGTTTGGAATTGTTCATATTTATCTCCTTTATTTTTTTTTAAAAACAGTAATGATTACTGATTTCTATTTAATTTTATCATTTATGTTATGCTGTGTCAATGTTATTTTCTTTGTTTTATTTTTTTGACTTATACCCTGTGGGGGTATATAATGTTTGTAGTGATGGTTTGAGGAATAATTATATTTTGTTGACTACGTGTATTTTAATGAAAGGATTAATGTTATGAGTAAAGAGTGTGAAAGATGTAAAAAACTTGTTCATCGTTCTGTTGATGAGAAAAATAGTTATATAAAGAGACTTAACCGAATAGAGGGGCAAGTTCGTGGTATAAATAAAATGGTGGAAGATGATAGGCATTGTGATGATATTATGATTCAAATATCTGCGGTTTCTAGTGCTCTTAAGAGTTTGGGACAAGAGATTCTTCTTAATCATATGAAAACGTGTATGGTTGATGATATTAATAATAAGAAATATGAGACTATTGATGAGGTTATGGAACTTTGTAGGAGGATGATGTAATGAAATATAGTTATAATATAATTGGTCTTGATTGTGCTAATTGTGCTAGAGAGATTGAGGAAAGTCTTAATAAGAATGAAAGATTTAAAGATGTAGTTGTTAATTTTAGTACTTCTAGAATTAGTTTTTATAGTGATGATTCTATTTCTTTGGCAGAACTTAATCGTTTGATTAAAAAGGTTGAGCCTTCGGCTTATGTTAGTGATTCTGATAATGTTGAGAGTCCTAAGGAGTATTATTTTTCTATATTGGTTATTGCTGTTTGTTGTGGTGCTTTGGGAATGTATTTGTCTATTCCTGATGTTTTTAAGTATATTTTGATTGGTATTTCTTATGTACTTCTTTTGTATAGACCTTTTGTTAATGCTTGTAAGATGCTTTGGCGTAGTCATAGTATAAATGAGAATGCTTTGATTAGTATTTCTTGTATTGGAGCATTTTTTGTTGGTTCTACTATGGAAGGTATTATGGTGGTTGCTCTTTATACTTTAGGTAAGATTTTAGAGGAAAAGGCTATTAATAATACTAGAAATTCTATTAAGGGATTAATGGAAATTAAACAGGATTATGCTAATGTTAAGAGTGGTGATACTGTTAAGAAAGTTGATGTTGCTTTGGTTAATGTTGGTGATGTTTTGGTTGTTAAAAAAGGGGAAAGGGTTCCTGTTGATGGTATTGTTGTTGATGGTGATTGTTTATTAGATGTTTCTATGCTTACAGGTGAATCTGATTTAAGTAAGTTAGGTAAGGGAGATAAGGTTTTGTCTGGTGCTGTTAATATGGGTGATATGTTTGAGATTAAGGCTAGTGAATTGTATGAGAATTCTACAGTTGCTAGGATACTTGAACTTACTATGAGTGCTGGTGATAAGAAGGCTAAGACTGAAACTTTGGTTACTAAATTTAGTAAGGTTTATACTCCAATTGTTCTTGGATTGGCTGTTTTAATTACTTTTATTTTACCTTTATTTGGTGTTGGTTTTAATGATAGTATTTATAGAGGTCTTACTTTTCTTGTTATTTCTTGTCCTTGTGCTATTGCTATATCTGTTCCTCTTTCTTATTTTACGGGAATTGGTGTTGCTTCTCGTAATGGTATTCTTATTAAAGGGAGTAATTATTTAGATAATTTGGTACATTTGAAGAATGTTATTTTTGATAAGACTGGGACTTTGACTACTGGTGCTTTTAAGGTTGTGTCTGTTCTTGTGTTATCTGATGATTATTCTAAGGATGAGATTATAAAGATACTTGCTCATGGCGAATCTTTTTCTAACCATCCTATTGCTAAGAGTATTGTTGCTTTATATAATGGTAAGATAGATAATAAGAGTGTTAAGAAATTTAAAGAAATTACTGGAAAAGGTCTTTCTTATGAATATAATGGTAAATTAGTTAAGATTGGTTCTGTTGATATTTGTGATGATTGTGATGTTGATACTAATCTTCATGTTAATATTGATGGTGTTCATGTTTGTTCTATTGTTTTGGATGATGGTATTAAAAAGAATGCTAATCTTGCTATTGATAGGCTTTCTAAACTTGGAATTAAGACAATGATATTTACTGGTGATAAGAAGGAAACTGCTCTTGCTGTTGCTTCTAAACTTGGTACTACTGATGTTAAGTACGAAATGCTTCCAGAGGATAAGTTTAAGGAATATGAAAGTGTTTCTGCTGGTGGTCTTACGGCTTTTGTAGGTGATGGTATTAATGATGCTCCGGTTTTAAAAAGAGCTGATATTGGTATTGCTATGGGTGGTGTTGGTTCTAGTTCTGCGATTGAGGCTTCTGATGTTGTAATTATGAATGATGATTTGATGAAGATTCCTAGGAGTATTGATATTTCTAAGTATACTAGTCAAATTATTAAGCAAAACCTTATTTTTGCAATTGGTGTTAAGGTTATTATTCTTTTACTTAGTATGTTTGGAATTACTACAATGTGGTTTGCAGTATTTGCTGATACTGGTGTTACTCTTATTACTATTATTAATACTATTAGAATAAGAAATAGATTTAAGTAGTTAGAATTTGTTGTTTCTAACTATTTTTATTTTGTTTTTGTAGTCTTTTTTAAGTTCTGTTATGAATATTGATTCGTTTTTTTCTGGTGTTAGAAGGTATGTTATGTTTTTTGTTCTGGTTATGGCTACGTAAAATAGTCTTCTTTCTTCAGCATATTTATAGTTATCTTCTTTGCATGAAACATATTTTAGGATTTTATCGTCTTGTATTTTGTTTGGAAATCCTGTTTTTTTATTTGTTAGGTTAATAACAATAATATTTTCTTCTTCTAGTCCTTTTGATCTGTGGACTGTTAGGTAGGTCATTTTGATATTGGGGTTATCTTTATATATTAGGGTGTTATTTGTTAGAATGAATTTGTTGGTTTTGGTTATTATGTTTATATCAAAATTGTTTCTTCCTAGAATTAGTATTGGTTTTTGGGTTGTGTTATGTATGTTTGTTATTAATTTTATGAATGTATTTATGATGTTTTTGTAATAGATTATTTGTAAGGGATATTTTATATTTTTGTTTGATTTGAGGTTCTTTTTTAATTGGTTTTGGTTTTTCATGATGAATGATCCTGCGATATTTATTAGTTCTTGGCTGTTTCTATAGGTGTTTTCTATTTTAAGTATTTCACTTTCTTGAAATAGGGTTGTGAATTTTAGAAATAAGTCTAGATCACATCCTGTGAATCTATATATTGATTGGAAATCATCTCCGACTACTAGGAGTGATGCATTTGTTTTATTTAGTATTTCTTTTATTAGGTTGAATCTTACTTTTGATGTGTCTTGGAATTCATCTATTATTATGTATTTTATTTTTTTGTTATAGCTTTCTTGTTTTATTTTGTGTGTTGCTTTTGATATCATGTCTTGAAAGTCTATTTCGTTTTTTGAATCTAGTTCTTTTTGGTATGTGTAATAGATATGATATGTTAGGATTAGAAATTCTTTGTCTCTTTTTGATTTTGATGAGTTTATGAAGCTTGTAAATGCTTCGGGAGAATAGTCTCCGGCTTTAAAG
>CAVGVM010000095.1:0-2431 GCA_963632645.1 Lachnospiraceae bacterium
GTAGTAATTGTACCAAAAATTTATTGCGAAGAAAATTTACTCTTTTCTACTGAAAGCAAACGGGTTGTTTGCTTTTTTTTCTTTTGTGTGCTATAATTTTCTCGGTGGGAACATGAAGCAAGATAATAAAGAATATATTGAAATTGTTGAAAAACTACTTGAAAATAGGAAGTTTAATAAGCTTAAGGAAGAAACTCATCATCATAATAGTAATAGATTTAATCATAGTTTGGATGTTTCTTTTAAGACTTATAAAGTGTGTAAAAAGTTAGGTCTTGATTATGAGAGTGCAACTAGAGCGGCTTTGTTACATGATTTCTTTTTTGATAGTGAGTTTAGTAATAAGAGAGAAAGAATGCTTAAACATCCAAGTAAGGCTGTTGAAAATGCTAGTAAGATAACTAAATTGTCTAAGAAAGAGGCTAATATTATTGAATCTCATATGTATCCAGTTGGAGGTAAGGTTCCTAGATATTTGGAGAGTGTTATTGTTGATGCTGTTGATGATTATGTTTCTTTTAAGGAAAAATTTGGTGGAGATTTTAAGAATTTAAAAGCAGCGTTTAATTTTTTATTTATTTTAGTGATAAGTGTTTTCTTTAGATAACATTTATTTTGTCCTCGTAGCTCAGTTGGATAGAGCAATTGCCTCCTAAGCAATAGGTCGAAGGTTCAAATCCTTTCGAGGACGCCATATTGTATGTTAACTCTTTTCGGAGAGTTTTTTTTTGTTCTTTGTGTTTTTTCTTGTACTATGTGGTATAATAAATAAAAAAATATGGAGGAATTTATATGGAAAAGTCTAAAGTTTATTTTACTAAGGAAATATCTCCTAGTAGTTTGATTAAAATGTATGATGTTTTGGAAAAGGGTCTTAGTGGTAATGTTGCTGTTAAGATTTCTACTGGTGAAAAGGGTAATAATAATTATTTGAATCCTAATTTGATAAAGGATTTGGTTTCTTATGTTTCTGGTACTATTACGGAGTGTAATACGGCTTATGCTGGTCATAGAAATAGTACTTCTGTTCATATGGAGACTATTAGGGAACATGGTTTTTTAGATATTGCTGATGTTGATATTATGGATAGGGATGGTGATTTTGCTATTCCTGTTAGTAATGGTTTTCATTTGGATAAGAATTATGTTGGTAATCATTTGAAGAATTATGATTCTATGTTGATGTTATCACATTTTAAGGGTCATCCTATGGGAGGCTTTGGTGGTGCTCTTAAGAATATGTCTATTGGAGTTGCTTCTTCTTCTGGAAAGGCTTATATTCATACTGCTGGTAAGAGTAGGGATGTTGATACTTTATGGGAAAATATTTGTGGTCAAGATGATTTTTTGGAATCAATGGCTGATGCTGACAGTAGTGTTGTTAATTATATGAAGGGTAATATTGTTTATATTAATGTGATTAATAATTTGTCTGTTGATTGTGATTGTGTGGCTAGTCCAGAAGATGTTTGTATGCATGATATTGGTGTTTTGTCTTCGACTGATCCAGTTGCTCTTGATAGGGCTTGTGTTGATTTGATATATAATTCTAGTGATTCTGGAAAGGTTCATATGATAGAACGTATTGAAAGACAAAATGGTACGCATATTTTAGAGGCTGCTAGTGAATTAGGAATTGGTAGTCAGGATTATGAGCTCATAAATATAGATTAGTTTATTTACTATAATAGTTGTTTGTGTTATTATATTTATAATAGTGAGGTGTGTTATGGAGGAAGTTAATCTTAATAGTTTGGATGATTTTATAACTACTATTGTTATGAGTTTTGAACTTACTGCTCCTGTTAAAAGGGTTTTGTCTAGACTTAGTGAAATAGTGAAAAAGGGTAATGAGTATTTAGTTAGTTTTAGTGATAATGGTCTTAATTGGAAGAGTAGAGATGGTAGGTTTAGTGAGACTATTGTTGTTGATACTTATAATAAGAGAATCAGGACTGAGGAATTAGGAGTTAAGGATGTTTCTGATGAAGATGAGTTTAAGAATTCTATAAAGGCTATAAAGAATTATTTTACGAAGCAAATTTATTCTGTTTTTGATGATAAATCTACTAATTATGTTTATAGTAGAGATTATGTTATTGTTAGGGGTAAGAATAATACAAGAATTTTGGCTTCTATTTCGAAAAGTTATAATTTTTTTGATGGTGAGAGGTTTTTGGGACAAAGTTTAAATGTTGATACTAATGATGTTTTAAAAGATGATGATAATAATACTGTTGATGAGAGTTTTTCTAATATTAGTGATAATATATATGTTCTTGCTACTGGTGATAGGATTGAGAAAAAGACTATTAATGGGGATACTGAGTGTTATTTCTTTAGTAAGAATAGTATTTCTGATGATTCTTTTAAGAAAAAGATTAGTTTAGATGAACTTGATGAGCTTATGTCTTTGGATAATGATTCTTAT
>CAVGVM010000096.1:0-9742 GCA_963632645.1 Lachnospiraceae bacterium
TTTAGCAAATATCATATAAATTTAGCAAATATCATATAATAAAACTAATAATATATACAGTTTCATAATGACATTATTAATAGATTTATTCTATATATCATTAATATTCCTTTCTTTAAGTATAGCAATAAAAACAAATACAAATGTATTAGATGTTATACTATTTTCCTCAATATTTTATCTAATAATAGGATTTATAAGTAATATAACAGAAAGTATAGTTTTATATAAAGTCTATGAAACCTCTACAGATAGAATACTTGATTGTCTAGAGTTAAAAGAAGAACTTCATAAAAAGTCAAACTTTTCTAGCATTAATAAAATCAGTTTTAAAGATGTTACCTATAAAATAGAGGACAACTATCTATTAAAAAATGTTAATTTAACTATTAAGAAGAATGAAAAACTCTACATAACCGGAGAATCCGGAATAGGAAAGTCAACAATGATGAAATTATTATTAAAGTACTATGACTTAGGCAAAGGAAAAATATTAATAGATAATATTAATCTAAATGATTTACCCTTAACATTCATAAGAAATAATATAACTTATATAGGACAAAACGAACAACTATTTACCAGTTCCATCTTAGATAATTTAAAACTAATAACAAAAGATGAAACTAAAATAAAAGAAGTTTGCGATATAAGTTTAGTAACTAATTTTCTAAAAAATAATAACCTTAGCTTAGATTATCACATAGAAGAAAATGCCTCAAATCTAAGCGGAGGAGAAAAGAAAAAAATAATATTAGCAAGAGGATTATTACACCTAAAAAATGTTTTAATCCTTGATGAAGTATTTAATGAAATTTCCATTAAAGAAGAAAGAATAATCTTAAAAAACATTATGTCAAAGTATCAAGATAAAATAATAATTATGATATCTCATAGAAATAGTAATACTGATTTGTTTACAAAAAAATATCAATTAAAGGGGGATGGTAAACTATATGAAACTAAATAACCAAGAATTAAAACAAATAAGCGGAGGTATATCTCCTTGGGTAATAATCGGTGCAATTGCGGGCTTAATATTTGGATTTGGAGCAGTCGATGGGTACACTAGACCAACTAAATGTCGTAAAAAATAAACTAAGTAGAGAAGAACTAAAAATGGTAGTAGGAGGAGCAAAATTCTCCGGAACTATCGTAAACGCCTTTACCTCAGCATTTAAAACCTTATATGGTATAGGACAAGATTTCGGCTCAGCAATTCGTCGTATAAGAAGAAAAAAACTATGCAGCTTATAGAAAAAATAAAGTTATTAAACACCAAAACAACATTAAAAGTATTACTATTTATACTAACAATACCTATAATTATGAAAATAATATACTTTATAAATATACTAGGCATAGCATTCGGAACTTATTTAAGAGAAATTTCAAACTGTATTTAAAGACTAGACAAGATTAGAAATAATATCTAGTCTTTTCATTTTTTTAAGACAAAAACATACCCTTAATTAGAAGTATTAAAATGTATTAAAAATATATTTTAATAAAATTATAACAAAGAAAGGAACCATTTCACAAAAGAATTGGTTATATAAAATATGTTCCGAGAATTAAAAAATGTAATATATGATAAAAACTTTAAAATGACCATACTAGAAAATCAAATAAACATAAAACCCTTTAAAGATATATTAATTTTTGAAGAAAACAAACTATTAATAAAAACAGAAAATAAAATAATAAAAATAAAAGGAGAAAATTTAACAATAAACAAATTAGAAAACTACGAAATACTAATATTAGGAAAAATAATAACCATAGAATTTAGGTGATACAATGATTAACTACTTTTGGATAGAAATAAAAGGAAAAAATCCTAAAAACTTTCTCTCAAAACTATTAAAACTAAAAATAAACATAGCAAATATAAAATATCAAAAAGATAAAATACTATTAAAAGTATCTTACGAAGATTACAAAAAAATAAAACAAATAAAAACTATCTACACCATAAAAATAATAAAAACCTCTGGAAAAAAGAAACTACTAGAACAAGTAACAAAATACAAAATACCACTTCTAACCTTTATTATAAGTGTTTTTTTCTTATTAATAATTTCAAATTTTATACTATTCATCAATATAGATACCGAAAATAAAAATATAAAAAACATTATCAAAGAAAACTTACAAGAAAACAATGTAACCCTATATTCAAAAAAGAAAAGTTATACAAAATTAAAAAAAATAACTCAAAAAATCAAAAACAATAACCTAGATAATATCGAATGGATTGAAATAGATCAAAAAGGAGTAGTATTAACTGTTAAAGTAATAGAAAGATTATCTAACAATACCAATACAAATAACAATTACAAAGATATAGTGGCAAGTAAAAATGGCTACATAAAAAAAATATATTCTAGAAAAGGTGAAATCCTAAAAAACATAGATGATTACGTAAAAAAAGGCGACATAATAATAAGTGGGAACATTTTTAGAAACGATAAAGTCGTAGATAGAGTAAAAGCAAACGGAAAAGTATATGCAGAAGTCTGGTATATAGTAAAACTAAATGATAAGTTAAATCACCAAGAAATAACTCCCAAAACAGTAGGAAAACAAAAACTAATATTAAAAGTAAATAAAAAAGAAATCACCTTTTTAACTATTCCCAAAAAAGTAGTTACCAAAAATAAAAAAACATTCTTTAAAAATGATACATTCTCCCTTTACCTAAAACAAGAAAAAACTTACCAAAAAGAAACCACTAAATATAAAGAAAACGATCTAACAAATATTTTAAATAAAAGAGCAGAAAACGCCATAAACAAAAACCTAAAAAAAGATGAATACATAATTAAACAAAAAACTTTGAAAAAATACATTAAAAATGGTAAAATGTATATAGAAGTGTTTTTCAAAACATACGAAGATATTTCCTTAGAAAAGGATTCAGTAAAAATAGAGGAGAAAGTAGAAGAGGAATAGTATATGATTGAAGGATTTAAAAACCAAGTTCTATCGCTATTAAGTTTTTCTTGGCCAATGATAGCAATAGGAGTAATAATAGCAGTGCTTTTAAGAACAACATATCTTTTAGTAAATAAAGAAAAATTAGTTATCCATGAAGAACTATTTAAATTATGTTTTATCATATATATATTATGTCTTTTCTATGCTGTAACATTTCAAGATGTAAGTTGGTCTTCTCATAACTATATACCATTTAAAGAAATACTAAGATATGACTTTGGAAGTGGACTTTTCTACAAAAACATATTTGGTAACGTACTCTTATTCCTTCCTTATGGTATCTTTATAGCAAAATACGTAAAATTAAAAAGCCCCTTAATAGTAGGAATAATTGGTTTTATCACCTCACTTTCCATAGAAGTTATTCAGTTCCTAATAGGACGTGTATTTGACGTTGACGATGTAATACTAAATGTACTAGGATGCCTTTTAGGCTTCCTTCTATATAACATATTTAAAAAATTCAATAGTAAATTACCAAATATCTTTCGCAAAGATATATTTTGGGATATAATATCAGTATTAGCACTAGGAGGTTTGATATGGTTTTTAATTCCATAAATAAATTTAGTATATATAACACAACAGAGTATAATCTAAACGAAGAAATAAAACACATGAAAAAATATCTAAAAAAATGTCTAAAAATAGAAAAAGTAAAAAACGCTAGATTTAACGTAATATTAACAGATAACAAAGAAATAAAAGAAATTAATACAAAATACAGAAACATAAATAAAGAAACAGATGTAATAAGCTTTGCTTTAGAAGACGAAAAAGAAGAAAATACATTCCTAAACAAAAGAATACTAGGAGATATTTACATATCGTTAGATAAAGCAAAATCACAAAGTAAAGAATATGGACATTCACTAATTAGAGAACTATCATTTTTAAGTGTCCACGGATTATTACATTTACTAGGATACGATCATATGAAAAAAGAAGATGAAAAAATAATGTTTGGAAAACAGGAGTTGATATTATATGGAAAACAAAGATAAAGAAATGTTTAGAGAAAATAAAAAAAGTTTAAAAAGATTCACTAAATCATTCGGTTATGCTGAAGAAGGAATAAGATACGCTTTTTATCACGAAAAAAATATTATAGTTATGTTTATCATGGGAATAATTGCTATAATAATGGGATTAATTTTTAACATAAGCTACATAGAAAGACTAGTAATAATCCTATTAATCGGAGTAATTTTATCTCTAGAACTTTTAAATACTGCAATCGAAGCAGTAGTAAACCTACATGACGGAGAAAAAAGAAGTAAATACGGAAAAATAGCTAAAGATTGTGCAAGTGGAGCAGTCGCGATAGCATCAATATTTGCATTTATAATTGGACTTATAGTTTTTATTCCTCATATTATCAGTTTATTTTAAAGGAGAGCAGTTATGATAGAAAAATTAAAAGAAAATTTAAAAAAATCCTACGCACCATATTCTAATTTCCATGTCTCAGCAATTCTAGTAACAAAAGATGGAAAAGAATATACCGGAGTAAATATAGAAAACGCCTCATTCGGAGCCACAATATGTGCTGAAAGAGTAGCAATAACAAAAGCCATAAGCGAAGGAGAAACCAAAGAAAACTTAAAAGAAATACATATAATGTGTGATAGCAATAAACCTGCAATGCCATGTTTTCTATGTAGACAAGTTTTTATTGAATTTTTTAATAGTGATGTAGAAATATATATTTATAACGAAAGTGGTAACAAAGAAAAATACACCCTAGAACAAATTTGTCCCTTACCATTTTCCAAAGAGGATTTAAAATGAAAAGTGGTTTCGTAAGTATTGTTGGAAGACCAAACGTAGGAAAAAGTACACTTCTAAACAATCTAATAAATAAAAAACTAGCCATAACTTCTGATAAAGTAGGAACAACAAGAAACAATATATATGGAATTTACAACGAAAAAGATACCCAAATTATATTCATAGATACACCAGGAATAGGAAGAGCAACTGATAAACTAGGAGAAACCCTAAACAAAAAAGCCTATCTCTCACTAGAAAATGATTTAGTACTTTTTCTAGTAGACATAGCAAGTGGCTTTGGTAAAAATGATGAAAAAATTCTAGAAAAACTAAAAAAAGAAAAGAAAGACGTAATACTTGTCCTAAATAAAATAGATAAAATAAAAAAAGAACAACTATTCGAAGAAATACTAAAACTAAAAGATTTATATGACTTCAAAGAAATAGTACCAATATCAGGACTAAAAGGACAAAACACCAAAGAATTAATAAAAGCAATAAAGGCTCATCTTAAAGATGATATAAAATACTTTGATGACGACACAATAACTAACACTGATGAGACCTTCATGATCGGAGAAATAATAAGAGAAAAAGTATTAAACCTAACCAAAGAAGAAGTTCCTCACTCTGTAACATGTGTTATAGAAAATCTAGAATTTAAAAAAGGCATAGCAAATATAAACGCCCTAATAATAGTAGATAGAAAAAACTTAAAAAAAATAATAATAGGAAAAAATGGATTCATGCTAAAAAAAATAGGCATGCTAGCCAGAAAAGATATCGAAGAATATCTAAATATGAAAGTTTATCTAGAAATATATGTAAAAACTATAGAAAACTGGAAAAATAAAGAGGAAATTTTCGATTTTTTAAAAATAACTGAAAAAGATTTATAAAAATGTATCACTATATAAATAGGTGATACAAATGAAAAATAAAATATGGGATTTATTCAAACTAACTGGAGATATTAAATATTATATGATGTTTAAAGAAATGGAGAACGTGGAAGAAAGTGCAAACAATAAAAGTCAAGGGAATAGTAATAAATGATACAAATTATAGTGAATCAAGTAAAATATTAAATATAATAACTCAAGAAAAAGGACTTATTAGTGTTATATCAAAAGGATGTAGAAACTACAAATCAAAATTAAGAAGCTCCTCAGGTAAACTAACATATGGTTATTTTCATATAAACTATAAAGAAAATACATTATCAACATTAATCGAAGTAGATATAATAAATGATTTAAAATACATCAAAACAGATATAAAAAAAATAGGTTATGGAGCCTACCTAGTAGATCTAGCAAAACAAGTAATGAAACAAAACGATAACAAAGAAATATTTAATATTTTAGAAGCCTCTTTATTAAAAATAAATGATAATTTTAGTATAGAAATTATAACCAATATCGCAGAATTAAAATACCTATCATATCTAGGAGTAAAACCAGTATTAGATAGATGTAATATATGTGGAAGTACCAAAGACATAATAACAGTAAATAGTGATGCCGGAGGGTACATATGCAAAAATTGCTACACAAACGAATATATAACAGACGAAAAAACACTAAAACTATTAAGAATGTTTGATTTCGTAGACATAGCAAAAATAAAAGAATTAAATATTGTAGACAAAAACAAAAGAGAAATAAATAAGTTTTTAGAAGATTATTACCCAAAATACACCGGTTTATACCTAAAATCAAAAGATTTTTTAAGTCAAATCAAGTAAAATGTAAAAATATTCTTGTATTTTTATCAAATATAGTGTATACTTTATAGAGCAACGACTTCAAGTAAGTCAAATAAAAAAGGAGTGATAATATGGCAGTTCCTGCAAGAAAAGTTTCAAAAACTAGTCAAAGAACTCGTAGAGCACACATGGCTTTAACAGCAAAAAGTACAACTGTTTGTCCAAACTGTGGTGCAACTATTAAATCACATAGAGTTTGTAAAGAATGTGGATATTACAAAAACACACAAGTAGTAAAAAATGAAAACGAAGAAGTAGTTGAAACTAAAAAAACAAAAAAAAGCAAAAAAGAAGAAAAGTAATAAGTCATATTATGAGACTTATTTTTTTGTGAATTTTTCTTTGACTAAACAGTACCTTTATGTTAAAATACAAAAACAAAAGGAGAGGCACTATGCAAAAACTATCAGAAATAGAACAAATTATATTTAAAAGATTAACAAATGTAACAGAAAGAATAGAATTAACATATAAAAATTTAGAAAATTTAGAAATAAGTAACAAGAAAAATACAAATGCCTATCAAAACGAAGTAAACAGACTAAAACAATTAATATCTCTAGAATTAGATTATTACAGCGAAGAAATAGCAATCGATGAAGATTATATAAATATTTTAAACAAAACAGAAGAAGAAAATATCAAAATACCAACTAGAATGAAAAATAAACTAGAAGAAATAAAAAAAGATTATGAATGTAAACAAGAAATAGAAGATGGCTACACTAAAGATGATATAAATGCATTCTATAATTTAGGATATGCCAAACCTACTGACATATACAAAACTATAAGAAACGAAGCAGCATTAAAAAATAATTTATCAAAAATTCTTCAAAAAGAACAAAAATTACTAGCATTATATCATTTAGAAAACATGATAACACCTCAAAATTCAAAACAAAGAAACTTTCTAATAAAAACAAAATACGAAGACATAAAAAACAATTTTCTAGAAGATAAATTCTTCTCCACAAACTTTGAAATAGAAGAACCAGAAATATTATCAAATAGCAATCTATCATTTTTCCTAGGAGTTGCAGAAAACGATATAGAAAAGAACAAAGAAGATATCTTAGAAAGACAACTAGAAAAAATAATCATAACAATAGCAAATACTCCAGACTATTATTATGATGAAACCGCAGTATATTTACTACTAACCAAACTAAAAAGCATTTTAAAAGCAACACTAGAATTAACAGATGATAAAACAGCACAATATACATATAACACAACTATAAAATATCTAAAAAGCAATGATTACAGCACGACTCATCCAACAAATACTATATCTAAAGGAATAATAATAGATATTATAAAAGAAAGAAAAAATAATTGTAAAGAAGAAATGAGTATCAGAGAAAAAGCATTAGGAAAAAATTATCAATAAAATGATATAAAACATAAATATCCAAATGGATTTTAAACCAAAAAAATAGAAAAATATAACAAAAACACTTGAAAACATCATCAAGCTATGGTATGATTACAATGCCTATATTTTTCTGGCGATGTAGCTCAGCTGGCTAGAGCGTCCGGTTCATACCCGGAAGGTCGGGGGTTCAATCCCCTCCGTCGCTACCAATATAGTTTATTACCCTTGCATATCAAGGGTTTTCTTATGCCTTAATTTCTTAAGCACACGTATAAACACATATTTAATAACTAAAAAAGTAATAATACAAAAATAAAAATTTTACGTCAAATCCAAAAAATATTTTTAAAAAATAAATCAACCACTAATAAGTGTGATATATTAAAATAAAAGGAGGAAGTAAAAGTGAAAAATAATCAAAAATCAAAAGGACCAATCGTTATCATAATAATTCTAGTAATTTTATTAGCAGTAGCAATCGGATACATAATATATGAAAAAACAAATAATGAAGTAAAAGTCCAAACCAAAATAGATAATAAAACAGATCAAACAATATTAGTCGAAGGAAATACTTTCGATCTAAATGGAACATCATGTGTAATGGAAAATGATTCATGCACCAAAGAAATTCAAGTAGCCTACAACAATAAAAACCATAATATAAAAGTAAAATATACTCTAAACGATGAAAATATTGATGAGTATAACAAATACTATAAAGTTACTTATTATTTATATATTGATAACAAATTAATAGACACCTTAGAAGGTGGAACTCTAGTAACTAACGATAAAGAAGATTTAAACTCCAAATATAATGGAAAATTATATATATTCCAAGGAAAATATTTAGGTTTCTTAAGAGAAAGCAATTCTCCAGAAGGAAGCTCAGGATACATACTAACCCTATATAACAATAGTGAAAAAATAGGTAGTGAACAAGTAATAAAAATAAGCGGGCAACAATTATGCTATGACAAAAACTGTAACAAAGAAATAAATATAGTAGAAGACGCAGAATTTGATGGAAACTCATACAAATTCTATCAAGGAGATTGTGATTCAGGAAAAATAGTTTTATATAGTTTAACAACAGATGGCCAAAATATAAAAAGAGAAATAGATAAAAAATTAAATATTAATTACGAAGAAGCCGGAAGTGGAGTAAATGGTTGTTATTCATTAACAAAAAATGCTATAAAATAAAAATTAAAAATAAAAAACAAAAAAGAGAACAACAACATAAAAAAAGAAAGGATTAAATAAAAATGGAAGAAACAAAAAATAAAAAAGGAAAAACCATTGCAATAGTAATATTAATTATTCTTTTAGTAGCCCTAGGAGCTTATACAACATATGATAAATTAGTATTAGATAAAAACACAAAAAATGATTTAGAAGAAACTAAAGATAATCTAGAAATAGCAAACAGAGAAAAGAAAGAAGCAAATGAGAAAATAAAAGACTTACAAAAAGAACAACTAGAAAACGCTTCAGAAAATACTCAAAATTTAAATAGTATAAATATTTATTCTACAGGAAATAATCACGCTGAATACGCTTATAATGGAGAAATATACCTAGTATCATTTGAAGAATTAGATAATAAAGATGATCAATGCGATATAAGCAACATAATATCAGCAGATGACAAAACTAAAAGTACAGATTGTTACAAAATTCAAAAATTAAATATCAAAGAAAAGAATATTAATAAAATAATAACAACAAATAATTTTTATACATCTGATGCACAAGAGTTTATATATATAATATTTAAAGATGGTTCAGTAAAAAGATATAATCATGAAGGATATTTA
>CAVGVM010000097.1:0-5581 GCA_963632645.1 Lachnospiraceae bacterium
TGGTTGCTGGAGGCGGGGGTGGAGGTATTTTTGATGAAAGTGGTAATACTGGTATTGCTGGTTCTGGTTCTAATTTATATGGTGAACAAAGTCCTTTACACCGAAAGAATACGGCTTATGCTACAACTGTTCCTACTCAAATGAGTGGTTATGCTTTTGGTAAAGGTGGAGCTGGTGTATATTGTAGTGATAATCTTGGTTCGGGTGGTAATGGTGGTGGTTATTATGGTGGCACTACTGGTTCTTGTGTTTATAATACTGGAGGAACTGGAGGTTCTTCTTATATAAGTGGTTATGCTGGCGTAAATTCTGTTGAAAAATCTACTACAATTACTCATACTAATGATACTCTCCATTATAGTGGTAAATACTTTATTGGTGGACAAATTTCAACTTATTATAATACTGGAGATGGGTATGCTAAAATTAGTTATGTTGATGCAAAACCTAAAAGAAGAAATACTAAATTAAATGATGTTAGATATATAAAGAGTTGTGTTGGTTATAATACTGCTAATAATAATAATCACTGGACTGAAATAGAGGCTATAAAAGATGGAGTAAATATTGCAAAGGGTAAGTCTGTAACTGGAACAGTAACGGCTGGTTCTAATCCTTATACTAGAATTACTGATGGTGATATAAGTCCTTCTAATTATGCTAATGTATCTAGTTCAAGTACTAATAATTGTGTTACTGTTGATTTAGGTTCTGTATATGATTTAGATGAGGTATCTGTTTGGAATTATTTTGGGACTCAAAGAAGTTATCAAAATAATAAAACTTATGTTTCGGAAAATAGTAGTGATTGGATTGATATTTTAGATGATACAATGTTAGAGACTAGTAATGGGCATAGAGTAAGTGCTTATGTTGATAACTATAATGGTTATGTATCTGATGGTCTTGTTTTATGGTATGATGGTTATGCTAATACTGGTGGTACTAGAAATAATACTTCTAGTACTTGGAAGAATTTGGTTGGTTCTAGTTATTCTGGTACTTTGACTGGTGGAACTTGGTATAATAATTATTTGTTTTTTGATGGTTCTGATGATTGGGTAAAAATTGCTCAAATGAATTTTGGTACTTTAACAATAGAAGCAGTTGTTTCTTATCCTATTTTGTCTACTAGTGCTCGTGGTATTGTTGCTAATCAGGAGACTGGTGGTTATTCTTTATATCAATCTAGTGATGCTGGTCTTGTTAAATCACAATTTTATATTAATGGTTCTTATAGGACTATTTCTGAGTATAATACTAGTATAAATAAAATAAAGTATTATTCTACTAGTTATGATAAATCAATTTTCAAATTGCATGTTAATGGTAATTTGGTTAGTAGTATGGATATTGTTGGTTCTATTGGTGCTACTACTAATAATACAGTTATGGCTGTTGGTACTAATCCTAATGGTTCTTCTGGTGCAAGTGGTACTTACTTTAATGGTAATATTTATTCTGTTAGAGTTTATAATAGGGCTTTAAGTGATGAGGAGGTTTATCGTAATTATTTGTATGATAGGATGATATTTAATATAGATTAGTATTTTGGTATATTTTTCTTTCTTTTTTATATAATTTGTTAGGAGGAAGATTATGGATAAATATGCAGAAAATATTAGTTATAATCATGGTATTAGCATTAATGAAAGGAAACTTGTTTATATTACTGGAGTGAATAAGATAGAAAGTTTTGATGAGGAAGAGTTTTTGCTTGATACTAATATGGGGTATTTGGTAATTAAGGGTAATAGTCTTGAGATTGTTAGATTAGATACTAAGGATGGTATTGTTTCTATTAAGGGAAATGTTGATAGTTTTTCTTATTTTGATAATATTAAGAAGGGTACAAAGAGTTCTTTGTTTGATAAGTTGTTTAAGTGATTTTAAGTGAACAGATTTTCTCTTTTATATTTAGTTTTATATGGGGGATTTTGTATTGTTTTTTGTTTAAGTTGTTTAAGAGATATTTAATTTATTCTAGATATATGTTGCTTTGTAATTGTGTGTTTAATTTTGTTATGTGTATTTTGTTTTTTCTAGGTATTATTTTTATAAATTATGGTGTTTTGCATATATATATGTTATTGTTTTTTGTATTAGGTTTTATTTTTTCTTGGAATATATTTAGACATTTATAGTGTCAAGTATGTTCTTTTTTTGTCGTGTTACTTGAAAAAATATGGTTCTTTTGTTAATATTTATTATGAGATAGTGTAAGGGTGGTGAGATATATGGCTAAGAAGGGTTCTAAGAAACTTAAAAGAAAAAGAGTTAAGCGTATTATTCTTGTTACTTTGTTGTGTCTTGGAATTAATGCATATGTTTTGTACTCTGTGGGTTCTATTTTGAAGGATGTTCACACTATGAAGAATGAGAATAAGGTACTTAATGTTAAACTTGATGATTTGAAAGAGGAAGAGGAAGTTCTTAAGTCTGAGGTTAAGAAGTTAAAGGATCCAGTTTATGTTGCTAAGTATGCTAGAGAAAAGTTTTTGTATTCTGGTGATAATGAGTATATTATTAGGATGAAATAATAACTTGAGGTTATTATTTTTCTATTGATTATTAATATGTTTTGATGTATTATATTTTTTTGATGAGTGGTGATTGTTTTGAAAGATGTTAATAAGTTTTTGATGAATATTTTAGAAAAGGATGATGTTATTGTACTTGGATGTTCTGGGGGCCCTGATTCTATGGCTCTTATGGATGTTCTTTTAAGACTTAGGAAGAAGTTAAATCTTTCTATTATTTGTGCTCATGTTAATCATAAGCTTCGTGTTGAAAGTGATGATGAAATGGTTTGGCTTGAGGGCTTTTGTAAGGAAAATAATGTTGTTTTTGAAAAGATGATTATTAATAATTATGGTGATGATAATTTTCATAATGAGGCAAGAAATTTTAGGTATAATTTTTTTGAGGAACTTGTGCATAAGTATGGTGCTAAATATTTGATGACGGCTCATCATGGTGATGATTTGATGGAAACTATTCTTATGAGAATTGTTAGAGGTTCTACGCTAGGGGGTTATGCTGGGTTTAGAAAGGTTTCTTGTCATGGTGATTATTCTATAGTTCGTCCTCTTGTGTATATGACTAAGGATGAGTTACTTAATTATGATAAAGATAATGGTATTGCTTATGTTGTTGATAAGTCTAATTTTTCTGATAAGTATACTCGTAATAGGTATCGTAAGGAAGTGTTACCTTTTTTGAAACGTGAGGATAGTAATGTTCATTTGAAGTTTCTTAAGTATAGTGAGTTGCTTTTTGAATGTGATGATTATTTGAGCTGTTTAACTGATGATTTTGTTAAGACTTTGTATAATGATAAGTGTATTGATATTAATAAGTTTAAGGATCTTGATAGTGTTATTCAGAGTAAACTTATTAATAAACTTTTGGAATCTTTTTATGAGGATGATATGATTCTTATTACTGATGTTCATACTGATTTGATTAAGTCTCTTGTTTATTCTAATCGTGCTAATAGTAGTATTTATTTACCTAATGCTGTTAAGGTTATTAAGAGTTATGATAAGATTTTCTTTAAGAGGGAAACTGAACAGATTGATAATTATGAGATTGAGTTATTGGATTATGCTAATTTACCTAATGGTAAGAATATAAAGGTTGTCAATGATTCTTTGGTTAATAACAATAATTATTGTAGACTTAGTTGTCGTGATGTTGTTTTACCTCTTCATGTTAGGACTAGGAAATCTGGTGATAAGATGAAGGTTAAGGGTCTTAATGGCTCTAAGAAGATAAAGGATATTTTTATTGATAGTAAGGTTCCTATGAGTCAAAGGGATTTGTGGCCTGTGGTTGTGGATTCTACTGATAAGATAGTTTGGTTACCTGGTTTAAAAAAATCTAAGTTTGATGTTCAAAAGGATGAAAAGTGTGATATAATACTTAGGTATTATTAGAAGGAGGAATTATGGTTAAAAAAGATAATAAGAAAAATTTTATATCATATGGGTTAATTTTTTGTTTCTTTATTGCTGTGTTTTTAGTTTTTAATTCTCTTGGTAGTAAAGATAATAATTTGACTTATGATGAATTTATGAAAGATTTAAATGGTGGTAAGGTTACTGAGCTTACTCTTACTCCTAAACAAACTTCTGCTGTGTATGAGATAAATGGTAAGTTGGAAGGTTATAGTAAGAATGAAGAGTTTACTATTAAGGTTCCTTATTCAGATAGTGTTGTTTCTGAAATACTTAAGGTTGCTGATAGTGAAAATTTGAAGGTTAATGTTAATAAGGATCCAGAGGGGACTTCTATTTGGAAGGTTATTATTAATTTCTTACCTTTTGCACTTTTGGTAGGATTTGCATTTTATTTTCTTACTAGACAAGTTGGTGGTGCTAATAAATCGTTTGATTTTGGTAAGAGTAAGGCTAAACTTCATTCTGATAAGGATAAGGTTACTTTTGATAATGTTGCTGGTCTTGTTGAAGAAAAGTATGAGGTTAAGGAACTTATTGATTTCTTAAAGAATCCTAAGAAGTTTCAAAAACTTGGTGCTAGAATACCTAAGGGAGTGCTTTTAGTTGGTCCTCCGGGAACTGGTAAGACTTTACTTGCTCGTGCTGTTGCTGGTGAGGCTAATGTACCTTTCTATTATATAAGTGGTTCTGATTTTGTGGAATTATTTGTTGGTGTTGGTGCTAGTCGTGTTCGTGATATGTTTAAGCAAGCTAAGCAAACTGCTCCATGTTTGATATTTATTGATGAAATAGATGCTGTTGGTCGTCAACGTGGTACCGGACTTGGTGGCGGTCATGATGAAAGGGAACAAACTCTTAATCAACTTCTTACTGAAATGGATGGTTTTGGTGCTAATGAAGGTATTATAATTATTGCTGCGACTAATAGACCTGATGTTCTTGATCCTGCTCTTCTTAGACCTGGTAGGTTTGATAGACAAGTTACTGTTTCTTTACCTGATGTTGGGGAAAGAGAAGCTATTTTAAAGGTTCATGCTAAGAATAAGACTTTGGCTAAAAATGTTACTTTGAAATATCTTGCTAATAGGACTTCTGGTTTTAGTGGTGCTGATCTTGAAAATTTACTTAATGAGGCTGCTCTTCTTGCTGTTAGGCGTGATAAAACTGAAATCACTATGAGTGAAATTGATGAGGCTCATGATCGTGTGTTGATGGGTCCTGCTAAAAAGAGTAGAAAAGTTAGTGAAAAGGATAAGAGAATTACTGCTTATCATGAGGCTGGACATGTTGTTGCTGGTATGAAACAAGAAAATTCTAATATTGTTCAAAAAGTTACTATTATTCCTCGTGGTATGGCTGGTGGTTATACTAATATTCAAAGTGAAGAAGAAAAGATGCATACTACTAAGAATGAACTTACTGAAACTATTTGTACTTTCTTGGCTGGACGTGTTGCTGAACAACTTATTTTTGATGATATAACTACTGGTGCAGAGAATGATATTGAACGTGCTACTAAGATTGCTCGTGCTATGGTATGTGAGTATGGTATGAGTGAACTTGGACCTGTTCAACTTGAACAAAGTGAATCTAGTGTGTTCTTGGGAAGAGATTATAAT
>CAVGVM010000098.1:0-4447 GCA_963632645.1 Lachnospiraceae bacterium
GCCCCGGATTGTTTTCTTTGTTTTTTAATTGCCCTGGTAGACCTTGAGCAATATTACCAAAATTTGAACCTCCTCTACTGGCTCTTGGAAGTTGTGTTTGTTGTTCTACTGGTTCTGTTGTATCTGGAGAATCTACTATTCCTTGGTTGTTAAAACCATTATCTTCTTGGTATATGTCGTTGTTATTTTCGTTATTCATTACTTCACCACTTTTCTAACTACTTTATATATAATATATCATAAAGTACCATAAAAAAAAAGAAAAAACTTTCTTTTTAGACTTTTTGAAATTGAGAATTGTATAGGTCAGCATAGAAGCCTTTTTGTTTTAGTAATTCTTCGTGGTTTCCTTGTTCTATGATGTTTCCTTCTTTCATTACGAGAATTAGGTCGGCATTTTTTATTGTTGATAATCTATGGGCAATTATAAATGATGTTTTTCCGTTTGTTAGTTTGTCCATAGCATCTTGTACTAGTTCTTCGGTTCTTGTGTCGACACTACTGGTTGCTTCGTCTAAGATTAAGAATGGTTTTTCTTCGAGCATTGCTCTTGCTATTGTTAGAAGTTGTTTTTGTCCTCCGGATAAGGATTCTACTTCATTTAGTACTGTGTCATAACCTTTTGGTAATGTTTTTATGTAATGATCTAGTCCTACTATTTTGCATACTTCTTTTACTTTTTCATTTGGTATTTTTGTGTTGTTATATTTTATGTTTTCGTTTATTGTTCCGTTAAATACCCAGGTGTCTTGTAAGACCATTGTGAATAAGTCATGAACGTTTTCTCTTGTTAGATCATGGATTGAGATTCCATCTATTATTATATCTCCTTTTTTGATGTCATAAAATTTCATTAATAGATTGACCATTGTAGTTTTTCCTGCCCCAGTTGGTCCTACTATGGCTATTTTGTTACCTGCTTTTGCTTTGGCTGAGAAGTTTTTAATTATTGTTTTGTCTTCGTCGTAACCAAATTCTATGTTTTTGAATTCTATATTACCTTTAGCATCTTCTTTTTTTAATACTTTTTTGTTTGTTTCTTTAGACATTTCTGGTTCTTCTAGAAAGGTGAATACTCTTTCTGATGCTGCTCCAGTTGATTGTAATGATGTTAGGGCTTGTGCTATTTGGGTAAGTGGATTTGTGAATAGTCTTATATAAATCATAAAGGCTACTATTACTCCGAAGGTTATTTTGTCGTTCATAACTAGAAGTGCTCCGACTACACATACTGCAACATAACCAAAGTTTCCTATGAAACTCATTATTGGTGGCATAAGTCCTGATAGAAATTGACTTTTTCTATTGCTTTTGTATAGTTCTTCGTTTATTCTATCAAATTCTTGTTCTTCTTCGTTCATGGCGTTGTAGACTTTTACTATGTTGTGGCCACTATAAACTTCTTCTATATGACCGTTTAGGTTTCCTAATTGTTTTTGTTGTTCGTTAAAGTATTTTTGGGAATTTTTTAGTATTAAGGACATTATTATGAATCCTATTAAACTTGCTAAGATAGCGGTTATAGCCATTGTTACATTTGTTACGAACATCATTATAAGGGCTCCGATAAATAGTGTTGTTGCACTTACTAGGTTTCCTAGACTTTGGTTTAGGCTTTGTGCTATGGTATCAACGTCGTTTGTTACTCTTGATAGGACGTCTCCGTAACTATTTTTATCAAAGTATTTTAAAGGTAATTTGTTTATTTTGTCTGATATTTCTGTTCTTAATTTTTTGGCACATCTATTAGTTACTATGGCCATTATGAAACCTTGTATGTAACTAAATATTGCTCCTAGAGAGTATATTATTATTAGGAATATTCCTATTTCTTTTACTTTATCTAGGTTTATTCCAGTGATTAGTCCTTTTGTTATTTCATCTGTTATATCACTTAGTTTATCAGGACCTATTATTGAAAATATTGAGGAAATAATGGCTAATATTAGAGCTGGAATTATTAGTGGTAAATATCTTTTTATGTAGTTAAATAGCTTTAGTAGTGATTGTTTTAAATTTGTTTCTTTTGGTTTTTTTGTTTGTTTTTTATTTTTAGACATTTTCTATTTCCTCCTTTCCTAGTTGTGATAAGGCTATTTCTTTGTAGACTTTGCAATTTTTTATTAATTCTTTATGTTTCCCGTGTCCTGCTATTTTTCCGTCTTCGATTATGAATATTTGATCGGCATCTTTTATGGTTCCTATTCTTTGGGCTACGATGACTACTACTTTATTTTTGGTGTATTTGTTTAGTTCGTTTCTTAGAATATAGTCTGTTTTGTAATCTAGAGCACTAAATGAGTCATCAAATATATATATTTCTGGGTCTCTTGATATGGCTCTTGCTATTGATAGTCGTTGTTTTTGTCCTCCGGATAGGTTTGTTCCGCCTTCTGCTAATACAAATTCGTATTTATTTTCTAGTTTTTCTACAAAGTCTTTTCCTTGGGCTATTTCTATTGCTTTTTTGACTGCTTCTTTACTTGGTTTTTTGCCATTTTTTGTTCCTAGAGCAACGTTATCTTCGATTGTTCCTCTAAACATAACTGCTTTTTGGGAGATATATCCTATTTTGTCGTATAGGCTTTCTTCTTTGTAGTCTTTGACGTTTATTCCATCTACTAAGACTTCTCCTTCGGTAGCATCGTATAATCTTGGTATTAGATTTATTATTGTTGATTTTCCTGAACCTGTTCTACCGATGAAGGCTACTGTTTCTCCTTGTTTTACTTTAAATGATATATCTTTTAGCATATATTCTTCGGCATCTGGGTATTTGAAGGAAACGTTTTTAAATTCTATTGTTCCATTTTCTGGGGATTCTTGTTTTGTTCCTTCTTTTATACTTTGCTTTTTTTCTAGGACTTCTACTATTCTTTTTGAGGCAACACTTGCTCTTGGATATAGAATAAAGATCATGGTTAGCATCATGAAGGCCATTACTACTTGCATTGCATATGCTGAGAATACAACCATATCACTAAATAGATTTATTTTATCTAGCATATTTGCTTCGTTTATTAGGTAGGCTCCGATAAAGTAAATTGATAGTGAAAGTCCGGACATAATCATGGTCATAACAGGGTTCATTAAGGCCATTAGTTTTGCTGTAAATTTGTAGGTATCTGTTAATTCTTTGTTGGCTTTTTCAAATTTCTTTTCTTGGTATTTTTCGGCGTTGAAGGCTCTTACTACTCTTATTCCGGTTAGGTTTTCTCTGGTTGTTCTGTTTAGGTTATCGGTAAGCCATTGTATTTTTTTGAATTTTGGTAAGGCTATTAGGACTAGAACTAGGATTAGTGCTACTAATACGGTTATTGCTCCGGCTGTTGCTATACTCCATTGGTAACTTTTTCCAACTATTTTTGTTATTGCCCATATAGCCATTATTGGGGCTTTTATGATTACTTGTAAGCCCATTGAAATTAGTAATCCTACTTGTGTTACGTCGTTGGTAGTTCTAGTTATTAAACTACTGGTTGAAAAGTTTTTTATTTCTTCCATACCAAAGGTTCCAACTTTTTCGAATATTTCTTTTCGTAGTTTTTTGGAGAATGATGCTGCTATGTATGCGGCAAAGTATCCTACTACTACAGAAGATAAAAGGCTTCCGAAAGCACATATTACCATTTTTGAACCTGGTTTTAGGACATCACTCATTGTACTTCCTTCGGTTTGAACGTATTTTGTTATTTCATTCATGTAATCTGGTATTTTTAAGTCTAACCATACTTGAAAGGCAATGAAAATTATACTTATTAGTATAAGTAATACTTGTTTTTTGGTTAATTTTTTTATTAATTTAATCATATTTCCTCCTGTAAATTTTTGATATTTTTTCTTATTTGTTCTAATGTCTTTTTTAAATTTTCTTGTTCTTTAAGAGTTATGCCATTTAGAAGATTATTGTTTATTTCTGTTGTTATTTTTCCTAGAGTTTCTACGTATTGTTGTCCTGTTATTGATATTGTTATTATTTTTTTTCGTTTGTCTTGGGTGTTTTCAGTTCTAGTAATTAGGTCTTTTCTTTCCATGGTGTTTAGGATTTCTGTTGTTGTAGATCTTCTTATTTTTAGAAAATTTTCTATATCTTTTTGGTAGATTTCTTGATCTTTGTTTCTTTCTATGTAGCATAGTATGGCTATTTGAATATTGGTTAAATCGTTGTTTAGACTACTATCTACTAGTTGTTTTATTTCTTTTGATATTGTTCTAAAATATAGCCCTATGTTTGGTTCTTCTTTCATGACATCCTCCTTTCATTTTTGTTAGGACTCTAACATTATATGTAATAGTTGGTTATAAGTCAACTGATTTCACAAAGTTTTCAAAAAAAGTAATTTGTTTTGGGGCGATACTGGAATTGTTTTTTGATTTTTGTTTGTTTTAAAATTTATTTTTTAGTTTTTGTTTTCATATAAAAAACCTCATTTCTGGTTTAGAAACG
>CAVGVM010000099.1:0-3755 GCA_963632645.1 Lachnospiraceae bacterium
TTTTCTTCAAAAACCCCCTCAAAATAGTGTACCAAATATTGACATAACTCCCAATAAATAAACTAAATAACTGTGTTATATTCTATCATATTTTTCAGTCTTGTCAATAATTCTTGCAAAAACTATGACATATTTAGGACTTTATAAAATTCAATTCAAAATTATCCTTTTTTAGCATCATAAAAGTTACTTCTACATAATTTAATAAATAATCTTCCGTTATCTCATATTTTTCCAAAAATTCTTCAAATATTTTATATAAGACAAATATAAATTCTCCATCAGAAGTCATTTTTTTATACATTTTAATCAATCTCCTTTATATAATTAAATCGTCCCATTAATTTCACATCTTCTAAATCATATCCTTTTTTGCATAATCGATCCTTTTCTATTATATCTTCAATCATTCTAATTATGGTTACAAATCTATCGGTATAAAATCTTTTAATATCAGTATTTCCATGATAAATATACATCTGTAATATATTTCTTAATAACAACAATGAGTTATCTACCTCATAATTTTTTATAATTTTTTCTTTCATAATCATACCTCACATAACTTATGTACTATATCAAATATAAATTTTAATTGTTTATTACTTATATCTCCCTCATCTAATATCACTAAACCACCTATTATTCCCAAGTTATTATAAAGTTTAATAAGTTTACAACTATATATATTATTATCATCATTAAATAATTCAAAATTAGCCAATCTTTCATAGCTAAAGTTTAAATCATTTATTTTCTCATATATTATTTTAGAAAATGTTTTATTTCTATATTTTGTTTTATTTCTACCAAGTATTTCTTTAATTTGCGATCTATTTAATATAAATATTGTATGATTACTATTTTTAAGCCAAGAATTTATAAAATATTTTTTCAAAAAGTCTATTTTATCTTCACTAGACATATTTTCTATTATCAAACTTTCATTATCTAAAATCATATTAATACTACTATTTACACTTATGTTTAATTCATCTCTATATTTTTTGGGAATAACTATTCTACCTAAATTATCAACACTTACTTTCATATTAACCTCCAACACTTTACTAACTAATAAAATAATAACGCGTTATAAAAGTAAAGTCAACGGCTCGCCGTAAATATTTTCAATTGTTTTTTGCTACACTTTTATTACATATGGAGGCGAGTATAATGCTGTATAAACAAGCAATAGTTAAAAGAATTTATGAACTTTGTGATGAGTATAATTATTCTGTGAATAAATTAGCTGAATTATCTGCTATTCCTACCTCTACTCTTAGTGACATAATATCTGATAGAAGTAAGAATTTTAGTTACCTAATTATATTTAAAATTTGTAAGGGTTTGAATATCGAAATTACTGATTTTTACAATACAGATTATTTTAAAATCGACAAATTAGATTATTAAATAAAAAATCAAGGCTAACAAATTATATATGCTAGCCTCTTATCATTTCAAAATAATTAAGTTCTTATTGTCTTCTAAAGTTTCATTATATATAGTATAACTATTAAACATATCATCTAATGATGTGTATTTTTTTGTCTTAAATTGTTATATGTTTGATATATATAATAACTATTATCTATCTTTTCAATGGTATAGCTTACCCCAAACAATCTAAATAATACTTTACCATTTTTATTTATTATTTCATTTAATTGCTGTTTTACCATAATAATCCCTCATCAATCAGTATTATATCACACTTTATAAAAGTTCTTTAAATAAATAATACAAAACATTTACTACAATAGAATTTCCTGCCTGATGATATAAATTAGTTTTAGAGCAAACTTTTTGTGTTTTTTCATAATCCTTATCAGCAAAGCCCATAAGTCGCCAACATTCTTTTTCTATTAACTTTCTTATTTTGATACCGTCCGTATCTATAAGTGCTAGTTTTGCATTATCTGCCGTATTATTTGCTGTTAAAGTAGGACAATACTTGTAAGGCGAATAAATTCTCTTAGACATAGCAAATTTGCAATACAAATCCTCACCACATATTCCACCATTATAATATTTATCCACATATACTTTATATCTAATGGAATTATCTTTTTTTGATTTTAAATATATAATATTATCATCTACTTTTTTATAATCATCAGTACAATAATAAGAATCATCTACTTCATCTTCTAAAAATTTATATAACTTAACATCAGATCCTATTTTATCTGGAAATCTAAATTTATTTTTATCTAATTTAGCCACTAAAAAATACCTCTTTCTAGTTTGAGGTATTTCATAATCAGTAGCACATAATAAATCATCATATAAATTATATCCTAGATCTTTTAAATCTCTTTTAAATAATTCTAATGTTTTTTTATATTTCTTACTTGTTATTATTGCAACATTCTCAAATATTACATATCTAGGTTTTTCTTTAGTTTCTTTTAATAATCTTATCATCTCCCAACCAAGACTCGATCTTGTATTACTTTTATTATCAAATCCTTTCATTTTTCCTGCAATCGATATATCTTGACATGGAAAGCCACCTATCCATAAATCGCAATATGGCAAATTTACTCCTTTTACAGATATTATATCTCCTAAATTTAACTCTTCACTTATATTGTGAATAGCACAATAACTTATAACTGCATTCTTATCTATCTCTGAAAAAAATTCAACTTTAAAATCATTAATTATATTTTCTTTTTTCAATCTATCTAGAGCCTTTTCTGCTGCTCCAATACCACTAAAAAACTACCTACTTTTAGTATTTTTTCACTCATATTATCAATCCCCCTTTCTGAATGAAAAATGTTATAAAAAGCGAGTCAAATATTCTATATAAGAATTAAAAGTAAAATATATTACTTTGTCATTCTATAATAGTTAAAAACTTTTCCATAAAATAAAAAAGATAAGATACTAATCTTATCAAATTACTCAGAATAATATAATTCATAAAATTTATTCTTTAAATCTATTGGATTTATTTTACTTATCTTATAACTTTCAATAATATATGGAAATACTTTTTCTATATCTTCAGTATTAAATGCTTTATAAGACAAACATAATGGTTCATAAGATTTTCTAGTAACAACATGTAATATATTATCCCGATTATTAACATTTAAAATTCTTATATAGATTCCATAATTAGTTTTACAAAGAATAGCAAAATTTCTTTTATTTCTAAAAACAATACCTTTATTAGTTTTATGTGTAGTTATATCTTCTGACAATGTTTTTATTTTAAAACTTAATATATCTAATAGTTTTGCTCCAATATCTTCTTTTGGAGAGTTTATATAGTTATATAATTTTTTTACCAATCTTTTCACATATAATATATCTTCATTATTTTCAACTATCATACAATAACAAAGACTGGTATTTTCATATCCTTTCTTTATTTCTAATTTATTAAAATTATCAAATTGTTTAGACTCTTTATGAAATGTAACTAACAAATTATTTTGGTTTATCTGAATTTCTAAAATTTTATTTATAAATCTATATGCTACATTTTTAATCAAGTAATTTCTTTTTATCCCATTATTAATACTTAATATTTCCTTATCTAATTTATCAAATAATGATATAGCAATTTTTTTCTTATTAAATATAAGATTTTCATAAGTATTAGTATCAATATTATTTTTATACCAATCTTCATATTCATATTTCTTAAATCCTGATGGAATATCAATTAAGATAAAGTTAATTTTTGGATATTCTTTATTGTTAGAAAGAATTTCTTTAAATATTTTTTTATGATC
>CAVGVM010000100.1:0-3716 GCA_963632645.1 Lachnospiraceae bacterium
GATATGGAGTTTACTATTGAAACTCCATATCTTGCATATCTTTATAATGTCTCTCAAGTCTCTTACAAATATCAAACAACTCATCATAACACTTAGAATTAACTTCCTTTAAAGTATTAATACTTCTAGGAGTACGAACCCCTGCAACAATATCTTCTCCTTGAGCATTCATCAAATACTCACCATATAACTCATCATCACCACTCGCAGGATTCCTACTAAACACAACACCAGTACCAGAATTTTCATTTAAATTTCCATAAACCATTTCTTGAATATTTACCGCAGTACCCCATTCATCAGGAATATTATTCATCTTTCTATAAAACTTAGCCCTATCATTATTCCATGATCTAAATACTGCTTTAACAGCCTCAATAAGTTGAACCTTAGGATCACTAGGAAAATCAACTCCTGATAAAGAAACATATAACTTTTTAAACTCATCAACTAAAAACTTAATATCATCAGTAGTAAACTCTATATCATATTTTATTCCCTTTTTCTTCTTAAGTTCATCTATTATATTTTCAAACTTAGACTTATCATAACCCATTACAACATCACTATACATACTTATAAAACGACGATAACAATCATAAATAAATCTCTCATCTCGCTTTTTGACCAAAGCCTCAACTATCTCATCATTAAGTCCTAAATTTAAAATAGTATCCATCATACCAGGCATAGAACTCCTAGCACCACTTCTTACCGATACCAAAAGAGGATTCTTACTATCACCAAACTTCTTACCGGTACTACTTTCAAGTTCACTTAACTTTTCATTTATTTGTAAAACAACCTCATCATTAATAGACATATCATTTTTATAATAATCTTGACAAGCACCAGTAGAAACAATAAATCCCATAGGAACAGGAAGTCCAATATTTACCATTTCACATAAATTAGCACCCTTACCTCCTAACACATCCTTCATATCTTTTGTACCTTCATTAAAACTATAAACATATTTCATTTTATCATCCTCCATTTCTATTCTATCAAAAAATAACAAAAATAACTATAAAATCCCAAAGAAAAAATGATTTACATCATTTATCCTCTAACTTAATATAACCAAAACCATCTATAACATAAGCTTGCGATATCTTCTTACCATAAAAATCATTCTCAACACTAGGAACAAAACTATAATAAGCATCCTGAGAAGTAATGTATTTAACACCAGAATCCCTTCCAACTAATCCCAAAGAAACAATAATCACATTATCTTTTAAAATCTTATCACTCGGTATTTCAATATCTAAAACATTATTCTGATAACTAACATTAATACCTTCTTTACTCTCCAATCCATTATTACCTAACTTATATGACTTATCATTTATTACAATATTACTCTTATCAAGTTCATAACCATTACCAAACATATCAGTAATATTAAAATATGTCCCTTGTTCAACTAACTTCTTCTTATCAAAAGCCCTAGCATGATTTAAATAAGTTACTTCATAAATACCCTTTCCCATATACTTAGTATTCTTAAAAGCAACCATTTCCCCCTTTTCCAAAGACTTATTAATATCAGAAGTATACTCAGTAACATCCTTTACTATATACTTATCATCTAAAACCTCATGATTAAAAGACAAAACAATTAACACAATACCAATTATAATAAAAACAGAACCAATAGGAAAAAATATCTTTTTCGGAAGATAATGTTTTTTCTTTAACTCATCTTTCATATTATTACCCCTTTACCACAATAAAAGTATAATATATTTTAAAACAATAAACAAGCAATTTTAAAAAATAATAGACAAAACTTTTAGTTGTGTAAAATATAAACTATATATGATTGTCCTAATAATAAGAGTAAAAAAGAAATAGCATACATAACAACATATAATGCACTAAATATTTCAACTATACTTTTCGCAACACTACTAAAATTAGAAAAAAAGAGCCAAACAACAATGTTCAGCTCTAATAAGTTAAATTAATTTCTTTTTCTAGTACGTGCAATACCTGCAACACCAGCAGCTCCAACAAGTGCTAAACCAGCAACACTAGCCATAAGTCCTACATTAGTTTCATCACCAGTTTTTGGTGTATTTTCTTTAACTTCAGTCTTATTAGCAACTGTTTGAGTTTTATTTTCTGGTTTAGCATTATCATTATTATCAATAACTGGATCTTCTTCAATTACTTTTTGAGGAATAACAGCATTTACTTCTAAACCATATAAAATTGTATCTACAATTTCCTTTTCATGTTCATAATTCTTAGTTTCAGTAGTAACATCTAATGAATATTTTGTTACAAAAATATCTTTAGAAGCCTTGCCATTAAGTTCATAAGTACCATCTTTTACTGTTTCAGTACCAGTAGCAGATGCGTTATAATCATAACCCTTAGTAGTCTTTTCAGAATCAACATAATATTCAGACTTTTCAGTACTCTTTTTAGCAGTTCCTTTTACTTGATAGTTATTTACCAAATTAGTATCTACTAATACTTTACCATTTATAATTGTTACTTTCTTGAACTCTAAATCATAACCTTTAGCCTTTCCATTACCACCACACACATTTTGAGATTCGCTTAAGTAACCTTCTACTTCATATGGTAATTCTTGTCCATTTACTGTAATAGTACCTGTTATCTTAACAAGCGATTTATTAGTAACATTTAAACTATTTCTTGATTCAGATGTATATTCAAAATATCCAACATTAGGATCTCTAGTAGGACCTTCCATATCAACATTTTTACCAGCAATAGTTACAGAATTTACTTTCATTGTACCTTTAACTGTAGTTTCATTACCATTCTTATCAATTTTAGTAAAGCTAGTAACTAAAGTAACATCAAAATGTCCATAATTAAATGACTTACCATCAGCTTGTCCTGGATCAACAATAACCCCATCTTCATCCTTCCAAATTGATTCTTCATATGATATAAGTTTTACTTCTAAATCTGATACATCATAACCTTCAGATTTTAACTTTTCAATATATGCAAGTGCTTCAGCTTTAGTTGCAAACTTTTCAGATTCTATCTTTTCTTCAATTTTACCACTAACTTTTTCTTCTCTTACTGTAGCAGTAATTGTGTAAGAACCATTATCTGTTTCAAGAGCTTCTTTAGCCTTAATAGCGTCTTCAATATTATCATATTTAATTGTACCCTTAGTAGTTTCTTTAGAATCTTTACTTTCATTTCTAATTTCAGAAACATTACCAGTTACATTATCATATTTTTCTTCAAAATCCTTTAAAGCCTTTTCAGCTTCTTCTCTAGTATCAAATACAGCATTAAAGCTTCTTCCTTCTTCTTTAGTATTTTCAGTTAATTCATTTTCGCTTACTACATAACCTTGTTCCTTTAAAGATTCAATATAAGCGTCAGATTCTTCTTTTGAATTAAAGTTTTTCTTAATAGTAATTATTTCATCTTTGCCAGTATCTTTTTGATAAGACTTAATAATTACTGTTACCTTCTTATCATGATTATCAACTTCAAGTTTTTCCTTTAAATCTTCTGCTTCTTCCTTAGTTAAATCAGTATAAGCATCTTCTTCAGTAGTAAAATCAGACTCAAGTTGTTTTTCAATTACATTACCAGTTTCTTTCTTAGTTTCAATCTTAGTAATATCTGATTTAATATCTTCATAACCCTTATCTTGATATTCCTTTTCTTTTTCTGCAGCCTTATCTTGTGCTTCTTTTTCAGTATCATAA
>CAVGVM010000101.1:0-2076 GCA_963632645.1 Lachnospiraceae bacterium
TTTTCTTCAAAAACCCCCTCAAAATAGTGTACCAAATATTGACATAACTCCCTTTAATTTTTCTAGTATTTTTCTCATGTTACTACATCCTCCTTAGTATTATTTATACATTAATTTTATAACAAAAAAACTACTTTTTCAAGTAGTAATATTTTATTTTTAATTATTCAAATTTTTATCACTTTCATCACATTATTTATTTTACTATTACATTAGTACCAGTTGGAACATAATTATAAACATACCTAGCCTTCTTATATGGCATATTTACACATCCATGAGAACCATTATATTTATATATTGAACCTCCAAACTCCCATCTCCAAGAAGCATCATGTAATCCTATCTGAGTACTACTATCGATTAACATCCAATAATTAACAAAACTCTTATAATCTGGCCCAATCAAATACACATTTCTAGCCTTTCCTCTTATTTTAAAAGTTCCCTTTGGAGTATCATGTTTACCTTTTTGTCCTGTTACAACATTTGTTGAAAGAATAAGTCTACCTTTCTTATAATACCACAACTTTTGATTCTTGATAGAAATTAATATATAAGTCTTATTAGATTTTTTTTGATACCTAGCAGTATAAGTAAATGACTTATTATTATATATTGTTATAGAACTCTTTTTACTTATTCTCTTATTTCCATTATACCAACCTTTAAAAGTATAACCTGCTTTTGTCCTAGCATACAATTTATGTTGATACCCTTTAGAAGTCCTCTCATATCTTACAGAAAAAGTTCCTCCACTAGTAGTCTTTATTATAGCAGTCCTCATACTAGGTCCAAAATTATACTTAGCATATTTCATTGGATTTCTATATGTTGACAACAATCTCAAATTTTTACTTCCCGTAACTGTTAAATTACTTATATTATTATATGACAACGATACTGTAGTTAAAGAAGGAGAATTCACTATCTTTAAACTAGATATTTTATTATTTGGAGCATAAACTTGCTCTAAAGACGCAAAACCACTCAAATCTAATGACCCTACTAATCCTTTATTCTTAGGCCATATTATCTTAGATACCCTTCCATAACCATCACCTCTAGAAGTCGTACCCTTAGGAAACCAAGTAGAAGGCTTAGTCCTACTATATAAAGTATTTATTCTTTTTCCATTTGTTTTCTTATTATAACTCTTATTCAAAAAACTAGTTATCTTACTCTTTTCATATGTATTGGTTACATACGAAACACTCTTTAAACCAGCATAATGCTTAAACATTATATGAGTAGTAGATAATACATCTATATTTGGATTAAAATACTTATGATTATCAGTAACATCACCAGCAATATACTCATCATTTACAGAATTATATACATTATAACAATCTGCAGTAGGATCAACTACTATCCACTTTCCATTAACATATACCTCAACAAATATTTGATTTATATTATTAGATTTTATATTTGAGCCCCAATTTGTATAATTTTGATCAGCACTTTTATAATAATAACCTCCCACAGGCCTAGCAGGAATTCCTTGTGATCTAGAAAGTGCCACTAACATTGAAGCATAACCATTACTCCTAGCCCTCACCTTACCAGTACTTTTATATTCATATGTCAATAAATAATAAGGATTATCATATGCATTAGCAAAATTTTTCAAAGTACTTAACTTATTTAGAGTACCGTAATAATAATAATTAGCAACAATCCAATCATGAAACTTTAAAACCTTATTATAAGCAGTTATAGAATTACCCTTTCCTTCCAAAACAGTCTTATTTGCAAAATCTCTTATTGCTGTTTGTTGATAAGTACTTAATCCTTTATAATTAGTTTCCACTAAATCAGTCAAATACTTATCAGAATATCTAGCCCTATCAATACTATTCATATTATTCGAAGAATTTATCATAGTCCTATTTTGATTAACCCTAGAATTTAAATTTCCATAGTTTACATCTGCATAAATATTACTAAACACAAACACAGAAGAAATAACAAGCAAAATAGCTAAACCCATTAATTTAAAATTAGTCTTTTTCATCATTACACGTCCTTAATTGTCATACTCTAATTTTATAATATTTCACTATTATTTTT
>CAVGVM010000102.1:0-7589 GCA_963632645.1 Lachnospiraceae bacterium
ACAGATTTTAGTTTTCTTAATAAACCTAATATTAAAAAGATTGTAGTTGGTAGTTATTTAGGAACAGATTATAAGATTGCAATGATTTTAGCTGGTGTTGATCCTGAAAAAATAGTGCTTGCTGAAGATGAAATGGATACAGTTAATTATGTAACGTTTGATGATATTGAAAAGATAGTTATTCTTTATGAAGTTGAATTTATTACTGGTTCTAAAAAAATTAGAGATAAAATAGTAGAAAAGTTAGAAAAGAGTGATGAGTAATATGAAGATTGAAATATTATATAAAGATCTTACTAACATATATGGTGATGTTGGAAATATTAAAATTTTAGAAAAGAACTTACCAGATGCTGAATTTATTTATACTTCTGTTAATGAAAAGCCTTATTTTGTTGATAATAAAGTTGATATGATATATATGGGTTCTATGCCAGATGAGTATGTAGATATTATTTTAAAGGCTTTAGGAAAATATAAAAACAGATTAAAAGAATTAATTGAAGATAATACAGTTATGTTGTTTACTGGTACGGCTTTTGAGCTTTGTGGTGAATATATTCTTGAAAATGATAATAAACAAGAAACGCTTGGTTTAATTGATGATATTTATTTTAAACGTGATAAAGATCATCGTCATAATTCTTTATTTATAGGTACTTTTGATGATATAAAAATAGTAGGTAATAAAAGTCAATTTTGTTATACATATGGAGAAAATCATTATCCATTTATAGTAGCAGATGATAGATGCATGGGTATGAATAAAGATACTCAAAAAGAAGGTATTTATTATAAAAACTTTTTTGGTACTCAAGTTTTAGGACCAATTTTAATATTAAATCCTTTGTTTTTAAAATATTTACTTGGTTTGCTTGGTAAAAATGATAAATTGTACTTGGAAGATTTAATGATGGAAGCTTATGATAAGAGGCTAAAAGAATTAGAAAAACCTGATAAGAGATTTATTTTAAAAGATCATGGTTAAGAAAAAAACGCTTTTATTTGGCGTTTTTTGTTTTGTTTTTTATGGAATTTTAATTTTGTTTTTTTATTTTAAATTTTAAATTTATAAATATTCTTAAAATTAATATTTGTTTTTATTTGTATATTTTTTTTATGTAACTATCAAATGAGCATAACATATATGGAACTGCGATTCCAAGGCTATTGGCTACTTTCTTTGGAGTTAGTTCATTGCCTATAAATATTACTTTATCTCCTAATTTGACGTTTTTATCTACTTTTATTAGGGTCATACACATATTTATTTCTCCAATTATTTGATATTTTTTATTATTTATTAAAACGTATTTATTAGTAAAGTTTTTGTTTAATCCTTCAGCATAGCCAATCGGAGCCATTGCAACCATTGTATTTTCAGTAGTTAGATATTCTCCGTCATAGCCAACTCTTTCTCCAGCATTTATACTTTTTATTGATTGAATAGTAGATACTAATTTAAAGACAGGTTTTACATCTATGAAGAAATCATCATTTAGTTTAGAAAGATTTTTTGTTTTTCTTATATGTTCTCTTTTTATTTTTTTTAGTTTATTTATAAGACCAGTTTCATTTATATTATTAAAGTAATTACCAAATAATAATTGTCCTATTCTTACAGTGTTACAAAAGTCTAATTTTGGGTGTATTGATAAAGAATTACTACTATACATGTGTACCATTTTTATATTATTTAAATCTATCAAACTAGTTATATCTTTGAATCTTTTAACTTGTAAATCCCATTCAGAGTCTACTATTCCTAAAGTAGCAAAATGTGAATAAATTCCTTCTAGTTCTATATTATGTTTTTTATTTGTTTTAAGTTCCTCATATATTAATTTTACTTCTTCTTTGTTATTTATACCAATTCTATTCATTCCAGTATTTAGTTTTATTTGTATTTTAAGTTTTTCATTTGATTTAATTTTTGTAAGTTCTTTATAATATTCATAATCTGGAATTGTTATAGTTATATTTTCTTTTATGCAAAGTTTAATATCATTTAGTTCAACTGGTTGTAGACACATTATAGGAAAGTCTTTATTAATATATTTTCTTACTTCTAGGGCTTCATTAAGAGTTGCTACAGCAAAATAATTTATTTTAGTATCTATAAGATATTTTCCAACTTCATAACCGCATCCATAAGCTTTTCCTTTTATTACTGCGACATAATAATCATAATTTGGTCCTTTTTTAATTATTTTTTCAACGTTTTCTTTTAAAGTTTTAGTATCTATTTCTATATAGGTTTCATTATTCATAAATATTCTCCTTCTTTATTTGTATATTATTATTATAACCTTTTTTATTTCATTTAGCAAAACAATATAGGTTTCATTATTCATAAATATTCTCTTTCTTTATTTATATATTATTATTATAGTCTCAAGAAAAAACTATGTACAATAGCCTTTACACATATTTACACTTGACATTGTTTACACTTGTGATACAATTATAGTAGGAGATGATTATATGAAAGAAGCTAGTAGAATAATAAATGAGGCTAATATATCAAAGGTTAGTATTGCAAAATTTTTAGGGGTATCTCGTCAAATGTTATATAACTATCTGGCTTTAGATAAACTCGAAGATTTACCTAATGATAAACAAACTAAATTACTTATGCTTTTTGGGGTTGAGAAGGAAGAAGATTTAAAGAATGTCAAGATTACAGATGATTATATTGCTTTGTTAGAATCAAGGATTAATGAAGGGATTCTTGACACTTTTAATAAAGAATCTATATCTGATTTAAGAGGTTTAAACAAAAAAGAACAAACTGTTTTAACTGATATTATTAAGGCTTTGAAAGATAAACTATTAAATGACCATGAAGAAGTTGAATACAATACACTTCGATATTTATTAATGTTTATACAAAATATGGATCAAATTGAAGAACTTAAATATTTTTTAGCATATATGGGAAAATCTACTACTCAAATACCTGTAAATGAATATATTTATGATGAAGATAAGCAATATATATATGAAGGTATATATTATTCTGCAGAGACATTATTTACAACTGGTAATGCTTCAAGAAATAAAGTTTCGGAATCTCACAAGAAATGGGAAAAAAGAATTGAGCAAAAGAAAGAAGATAAATTAAGTAGAACACAAGAACTTACTAATTTTAAGCAATTAGCTTTGAAAGAATTGGGATATAGTTGTGTTAGTGAGAATAATGCTAAGGAAGTATTTGAAAAAATAGCAGAAATTATGTCTAGAAAAATATAGGAGGTTTATGGCATGAAATATATGATTAAAATGTTTTCTAGAATTAATTTTAAAAAATTTAATAAGATAATTGATGGGTCAAGTAAAAAAAGTGGAAAATCAAAGATTTATATATTTTTTGATATGATTGGTTGCTTTTTTAAATATCAAGCTGGTTATGCGGATTATATATTCTTCGAAATGTATAATTTAAATAAAAAAGAGAGAAAAACTATACTTACTAGGGGAAAAAATAATTCTTATGTTAAGAGACTTAATCCTAAGGAATACTGGGAATATATAGATAATAAGGCACTATTTAATGAGAAATTTAAAGAGTTTTTAAATAGAGATTATATGGTTTTAAATAGTGATAATTACAGTGAATTTAAAGATTTTATTAAAAGTCATAAAGAAATAATTGTTAAACCGTTAGATGCTACTTGTGGAGTAGGGGTAGAAAAAATAACTATTGATGATAAAACTGACTCTAGTAAGTTATATAAAAAACTGTTAGATAATAAACAAATTTTAATAGAAGAAGTAGCCAAGCAGCATAAAGATATGAATAAGCTTCATCCTAGTTCTATAAATACTATTAGAGTAGTTACTATACATAATAAATATGATGTTACTACTATAGTTGCTGCAGTTTGTAGAATGGGAACTGCGGGTAGGGTAGTAGATAATTTTCATAATGGTGGTATATGTGCTCCACTTGATGCTAAAAAGGGGATAATAAATGATAGGGCTGTCGATAAGCAAGGTAATTTTTATGATACTCACCCTACTACAAAAACTAAATTAATAGGGTACCAGATACCTGAATGGGATAAAATTGTTAAACTTGTTACCAAAGCATCTAAAAAGATTCCAGAATTAGGATTGATTGGTTGGGATGTTTGTGTTGGGCCTGATAAACCATGTTTAATTGAAGCAAATCAATATCCAGCATATGATTTATATAAAATGATTAAAATACCGAATAGCGTTGGAATTATACCAGTATTTGAAGATGCATTAAATAAAAGAAAATAATTATTAATTTGTTATAGTTTTATAGATTATACATATGATACATAATATAGTTTGATTTTAATTAGCTAATAATGTGTATCATTTTTTTATTGGAAATAAAATTTTCTAGTAAATATAGTATATTTTAAAAAAGTATAATATTGGTTAAATTTAAAGTGCTGTAGATTGAATCGAGAATTATATAGATGTATAATTATATGTGTCGATTTAAAATAGAGCATAATAATTAAGCATAAAAAAACATAGTTTTTGAGACTATGAAAGATTTTGAAAATAAATATAATATTATTTATTATTTTATAAATTATGGTTAAATTAATAGTAAATTCGTGCTATTTTTTAATATTTTTGTTTCTTCCTATAATTGATATTATGTTAACTTGTGTAATTTCCTAATTTCATAACTTCCACTTAAAATATACATAAAATTCATTAAAAAGTCAACATCTATTCTGAAATTTTACTAAGAAACCATACAATTATTCTTGCTATTAAAAAAACTAAACAGATTCCCCCTATTATTGTAAGTGTATCATTATAGCAACCATGTTCTAATTTTTCAAAAAAATCATTTGATACCTCGCAATACATATATGAACCTAATTCATCTGCAATTTTATCATATTTACTTTCTATATTTAATATCATAGTTTATTACCTCCAATTAAATTATATAACATTAATATGTATAAAGCATAGTAAAATGTGCATACATATTGTAAACATGTGTAAACGTTATCACAAAGCATATAAAAGCAAGGGTATAATAAACATGCACGCATGCCCTTGCTTTTATATTCTGCTTATTGTGATTTAATATAGATAACCCCCACGCTATGCGTAGGGATTACTACTAAAACCCTGTATCGGGGTAAATTTTGTTATTGCTAATATAATTTAAGTAACTAACAACTTTTTCGGTTGCTAAATTTAAAATACTGTCAAAAAAATCAAGTGAAGAGATCTCAAGTTCTCTTATGATTTTTTTATATTTAGAACGTGAATTTTTACTAAGAAAATCAAAGCGTGAAGAATCTTTTAAAAGAAATTCCACCATAGCATTTTCCTCAACGGAATATTTTTTTACAGTATTGTATTGATATACAAGTATATCTTTATAAAATTCACTTATTTCATTTAAATATTTATCAATATAAATATCACGTAATTGTATTTCAAAACGCCACCAATCTATATCTTTTAATTTTTGTTCTACTGCTTTATTATATATACGAATATATTTATTTGATTTCATAGAACCCGAATAAATCGTCTCTAACTTCCCTTTTCTGTCATAAAAGTAAGCAGACTTTCTATTACCAATATCAATTATATTATAACTAGCAATGTCATAATTGTATAAATCGATAGCCAAATCAATACGAGAATAGTGAATATCTTTAACAAAGGATAATAAAAAATTAAGTACTCCCCTACCATCAAGTGATAATTTATTAGGGTTAAAGTCTACTCTTAATTTTTTATCTACTCTATCAAATTGTACATAACCTAAACCCTCTATAGTATATGAATACTCGAACATTGTTGTATCAGCCCTAGAACAGAAATAACAAAAGTCCAAACTACTCATATAATGATACAGATGATAAAAAGCATTATCATCATTTAGACTAGCCATAATAGTTAATCTATCAATACTGAAAAACAATCGTTTTTCTTTACCTGTATAATGATACATAATTACCTCCACAATTTTAAAAAATCCCAACATTTGGGAATGGTACCCTCTGTTAGAAAGAGGGTACACGTTCCGAAGCACACGCATAGCGTGTGTGCTTCATCACTTAAATAATTTATCCTCTAAATATTCTTTCATATTTTGGTCAATTGATAAATTATTATATGTACCTAAATCACATAAAGGTTTATTTTCATTTAAAGCTTTTAAATATGTACTATAATAAGCTTTATATACCTTTTTAATTTTAAAAGTATAAAATCTAGTCTTTATTTGTAATTTTTTCTTTAATTCCTTATCTCTAGTAAACGATTCTGTAAAATCCTCAAACTCAAAACATTTTTTGTAACATACTAATCCCCTATTAATTAAAGGAATTTTAAAGTATTTTTTTATTCTATGATATTCACATATAACATCCCTTATATAAGTGATCAATCGTCTTGGATGTTGTGATAAAATATAAATATCTTTTATGCCAAAATGTCTATGAAATTGGAAAAATGAAGAAATAGACGGCGGAAACTTTTTGAAATCTCTATACGAGTCATAAAATGCTTGTACCTCATCTAAAATAATTATAGAATCAGGTTTAAAAGAATATCTATTATCTAAATCATCTATAGTAATAATATTAGAATATATCTTTTTTCTCTTATTTAAAAGTATAGGATAATTTGAATAAATATTATTTATAATAATATCCTTTTTCCTTATATACCTAAAAAATTGCTTATACAATTTATTTTGTTTTTTATAATATTTTAATGCTATGGCTGTGGCTGATAAAGTTTTACCTGAACCAGGAATGCCATGAAGACCTATAACACTCATGAAAAATCCCCTCCTCGAACTAAAAATTCAATTAAAAGTACAAATATACTAGATAAAATAAATGCTATCATTTGTTATCATTTTTACGTTCTTTGAGTGTTTTATAAATCATGTAAATAAAAATTATTGTAATAATAATACCTAAAAATAAAATCATTTCGTACCTCCTTTGTCAAATTTATTGTTTATAGTTACACCATTATCTAAATCATCAAAGTATTCAATTTTAAAGTCTGAATAATATAAACGCAAATTATATATAAAAGTATTAGAATCAACATTTGACTTTAAAAGTTTATCAACTTTATTAATAAAGATAGATGAGTAAAATACATATTTATTTAAAGAAATGAAATCAGTTAAAATATTTAAATAGTATTTTATATTTTCATAGATAGACTTAATTCTATTTATCTTTTTTTTCATTTTTATAACCCCCAATCTATTAGAATATAAAACTTAAGAATCTACAAATGGTTTTATAAGCAATACTTAAAAATATAGTTAAAAATAAGTAAAATAAAATATTAAATCCTATAGTAGTAGCTAATTGCTGAAACGGTGAAAAAGTAGAAAAATCCACCCAAGAAAACATTTCTAAGTTAATTATATCTGAATAATTATAAAATAAACTCAACGTAGATCACCTCTTTCACTTGTATATACTCTATCTCCGTATGTTTTTGGATGTACTGCTTTAAAGCGAAGACCAAATTTTATCACATTAATAAAGATTCCAATAACTGCAATAGCAATAATAGTGTGAAATAGCGAAACTCCCTTAAAA
>CAVGVM010000103.1:0-3071 GCA_963632645.1 Lachnospiraceae bacterium
GATATGCCTCTTATGACTGATAGTGGTACTTTTGTTATAAATGGTGCTGAAAGAGTTATTGTATCTCAACTTGTTAGATCTCCAAGTGTTTACTTTAATAAGGAAATTGATAAGAATGGTAGACTTCTTATTACATCTCAAATTATACCTACTCGTGGTACTTGGCTTGAGTTTGAGGCTGATGCTAGGGATATTTTATATGTAAGAATTGATAGGACTAGAAAGGTTCCTCTTACTACTATGCTTAGGGCATTTGGTCTTAGTAGTGCTGAAGATATTACTAATTTATTTGGTAAGTCTGAATTTATGGATAATACTATAAGTAAAGATTCTACTAGAAATACTGATGAGGCTTTAATTGAAATATATGAAAAGTTGAGACCTGGTGAACCTGCAACTTTAGATAGTTCTAAGAATCAAATTATTACTAGATTCTTTGATGAGTTTAGATATGATTTGGCTAAGGTTGGTAGATATAAGTTTAATCTTAAACTTAATGTTCTTGATAGACTTTTAGGACAAACTCTTGCTGAAGATATTAAGGTTGATGGAGAGGTTAAGTTTGAAAAGGGAACTGTTGTTAGTAAAACTGTTTTAGAAGAACTTCGTCCTATAATTGAAAGTGGTTATGGTATTAAGGAAGTTAAGATTAATGATGAGCTTGATTCTTATAATAAGGTTCAAATTATTAAGATTTATAAACCTGGTACTAAGGAAAAGATTAGTATTATAGGTAATGATGGATCTATTGATTCTAAGAGACTTACTATTTCTGATTTTTATGCTTCTTGTTCTTATTATCTTAATTTGCTTCAAGGAGTTGGTAATTTTGATGAAATAGATCATCTTGGTAATAGACGTATTCGTCAAGTTGGTGAACTTTTACAAAATCAATTTAGAGTAGGGGTTACTCGTATGGAAAGAGTTATTCGTGAAAGAATGACTACTCAAGATATTAATGAGGTTACTCCAAAAACTTTAATTAATATTAGACCTGTTACTGCTATTTTGAAAGAGTTCTTTGGTAGTTCACAACTTTCTCAATTTATGGATCAAAATAATCCTATTGCTGAACTTACTCATAAGAGAAGACTTAGTGCTTTAGGTCCTGGTGGACTTTCTCGTGATAGAGCGGGTATGGATGTTCGTGATGTTAATGAATCGCATTATGGTAGAATATGCCCTATTGAGTCTCCGGAAGGTCCTAATATTGGTCTTATTACTACTCTTGCTAGTTATGCTAAGATTGATGATTATGGGTTTATTCAAACTCCATATCGTAGGGTTGAAAACTCAGTTATAATGGATGATGTTCATTATTTAACTGCTAGTGAGGAAAATGATCTTATTATTGCTGAATCTACTGTTGGCACTGATGATAATAATAAGATTATTGATGAAACTGTTGCTGCTCGTTATCGTGGTGAAAATTTACTTGTTTCTCCAGATAAGGTTGATTATATAGATGTTTCACCTCAACAAGTTGTTTCTATTACAACAAGTTGTATTCCGTTCCTAGAACATGATGATGCGACTCGTGCTCTTATGGGTTCTAATATGCAACGTCAAGCTGTACCGCTTTTTAAGACTGAAGCTCCATTTGTTGGTACTGGTGTTGAGCATATTGCTGCTCGTGATAGTGGTTCTACAGTTGTTGCTAAGGCTGATGGTGTTGTTAGTTATGTTGACGGTAAGAAGGTAGTTGTTAAGAATAAAGGTGGCGAAGATGTTTATTATTTATCTGACTTTATTGCTTCAAACCAAGATACTTGTTTCCATCATATTCCTATTGTTAGAGTTGGTGATAAGGTTGTTAGAGGTAAGACTATACTTGCTGATGGACCTTCAACTGACAAAGGAGAACTTGCTCTTGGTAAGAATATGACTGTAGCATTTATGATGTTTAATGGTTATAACTATGAAGATGCTGTTATTCTTAATGAAAAACTAGTAAAAGAAGATGCTTATACTACAATTCATATAGAAGATTATGAAATGCCTTGTCGTGATACTAAACTTGGTCCAGAAGAAATTACTAGAGATATTCCTAATGTTAGTGAAGATGCTCGTCGTAATTTGGATAGTGAAGGTATTATTAGAATTGGTACAGAAGTAAAAGAAGGAGATATTCTTGTTGGTAAAGTTACTCCTAAGGGAATGGCTGAACTTACTTCTGAGGAAAAACTTCTTCATGCTATATTTGGAGAAAAGACTCGTGAAGTTCGTGATACATCGCTTCGTGTTCCACATGGTGGAGATGGTATAGTTCATGATGTTAAGGTGTTTACTAAGAAGAATAGTGATGAACTTCCTAGTGGTGTTTCTAAATTAATTCGTGTATATATAGTTCAAAAACGTAAGATTCAAGTTGGAGATAAGATGGCTGGTCGTCATGGTAATAAAGGGGTTATTTCTTTAATTCTTCCAGAAGAAGATATGCCTTATTTACCAGATGGTACTCCAGTTGATGTAATGCTTAATCCACTTGGTGTTCCTTCTCGTATGAATATTGGACAAGTTTTAGAGCTTCATTTAGGTATGGCTGCTAAGAAGCTTGGTGTTCATGTTGCTACTCCTGTATTTGATGGTGCTAGTGAACAAGATATTCTTGATATGATGAAGGAAGCAGGTATGGATGAGGATGGTAAGACTGTTTTATATGATGGTCGTACTGGTCGTCCATTCGATAATAGAGTTTCAGTTGGAGTTATGTATATGATTAAACTTCATCACATGGTTGAAGATAAGATGCATGCTCGTGCTACTGGTCCATATAGTTTAGTTACTCAACAACCACTTGGTGGTAAAGCTCAATTTGGTGGACAAAGATTTGGGGAAATGGAAGTTTGGGCTCTATATGCTTATGGTGCTGCTCATACTCTTCAAGAAATATTAACTGTTAAGTCAGATGATGTTATTGGACGTGTTAAGGTATATGAAGCACTTGTTAAGGGTAATAGAGTTGATCAAGCTGGTGTTCCTGAATCATTTAGGGTTCTTATTAAAGAATTCCAAGCTTTAGGTCTTGATATTCAAATTATTAATGATAAGAATGAGGTTCTTGATCTTAA
>CAVGVM010000104.1:0-5058 GCA_963632645.1 Lachnospiraceae bacterium
ACATTATTTCGTACTTTTTCATACTTTTACACCTCCTTTTGGTCTTATGGCTTCTTATGAAGCAAGGAGTAACTTAATACTCGTTTTGTATTATAACAATAAATTTTATATTTGTCTAGTGTTTTTATTTTGTTTAACTTTAAAAAGTAAATTGTATTTTAAAAAAAGAAGTGCACAGAAGTTGTGCACTAAGATTTATAACTGATATAATAACATTCAAGCAATTTATATTTTATATTTATATTTTGTATGTTTTGGTTCCATAGTTTGCTTCCTTTCTAGTTTAATATTATCATATTTTTGGCAAAAGAAAAAGAACTTTTCGTTCTTATAAGTTGAATCTAAAATGACATATATCTCCGTCTTGCATTAGGTAATCTTTTCCTTCTAGTCTAAATTTTCCTAATTCTTTTACTTTTTGTTCTGTCCCTGCTGCGATTAGATCGTTGTATGCTATTACTTCTGCTTTAATGAATCCTTTTTCGAAGTCTGTATGAATTATTCCTGCACATTCTTTGGCATTCATTCCATCTTTGTAGGTCCATGCTCTTACTTCTTGTGGCCCAGCGGTGAAGTAAGTTTTTAATCCTAATAAGGAATAGGTTGTTTCTACTAATTTATCTAGTCCACTTTTTTCTATTCCTAGTTCTTGTAGCATTTCTTTTTTGTCTGCGTCTTCTAGCTCTGCTAGTTCGGATTCTATTTTTGCTGAGACTTTTATTACTTTTGAGTTTTCTTTTGATGCATATTCTTGTAGTGTTTTTACGTATTCGTTGTCTTCATTTATTTCTTCTTCACTGACGTTTGCTAGATAGATATGTGGTTTTAATGTTAGGAGATTGAATGATTTTAATGCAAAGAGTTCTTCATCTTCGTACTTAATAAGTCTTAGTGGAATATTTTTTTCTAAGGCTTCTTTTGATTTTTCTAGTGCTGTTAGTTCGATTAATGCTTCTTTGTCTTTGGTTGTTTGTGCTTTTTTCTTTATTTTGTCTATTCTGTTTGAAATTATTTCTAGGTCTGCTAGTGCTAATTCTAGATTTATTATTTCTATGTCTCTTATGGGATTTATATTTCCTTCGACGTGAGTTATTTCTTTGTTATCAAAGCATCTTACTACTTCGCATATGGCATCAACTTCTCTTATGTGTGATAGAAATTTGTTTCCTAATCCTTCACCTTCGGATGCTCCTTTTACTATTCCTGCGATGTCTACGAATTCAAAACTTGCTGGTTTTATTTCTTTTGGATTATACATTTCTGCTAGTTTTGTTAGTCTATCGTCTGGAACGTTTACTATTCCTACGTTTGGATCAATTGTTGCGAAAGGGTAGTTTGCTATTAATATATCTTTTTTTGTTATGGCATTGAATAGGGTTGATTTTCCTACATTTGGTAATCCTACTATACCTGCTTTTAAGCTCATGTGATTTCCTCCTTGTTATAATACTGGGTATACTCCAGGTCCTAATGGTAATCCTACTAGATACCATAGTAATATTATTGCTACCCATGCTACTGATAGGGCTATTAGATATGGTGTCATTAGTTTGATACCGTCTCTTATTCCATATACTTTTTTATCTTCTTTGTTATAGATATTTAGGTATCCTATATATACTACGAAGTATGCTAGTAATGGGGTTATTCCATTTGTCATTGATTCTGCTGCTCTAAATATGAATTGTGAGTATTGTGGAGACATATTTAATTGCATCATGGCCGGAACTAGAATAGGGGAAATTATCATCCATTTTGTCATTGTACTTGGTACAAATATGTTTGATATTGCTATTACTAGTATTGCTACTACAATTAGGAGTACTCCTGATAGTGGTAAGGCTTTTAGAATACTTGATAACCAAACTACTATCATTGTTCCTATATTTGTTTCTTTAAATATTGCTATAAATTGAGCTGCAAAGAATATCATTACTAATAATATACCTAGATTGCTTAGTCTATTTGTTACTCTTTGAAATAATTCTTTATCATTTTTTATGGATTTTGCTCCGATGGCATATGCTATTCCTGTTACTATTAGGAATAGTGATAGCATATAAGTAAATCCTGCTTCTAGATATGAATTATCTCCAAATAATTGGTAAGCATATGATTTTTCTGTATTATCTAGTAGTGCTCCAGAGAATGGTAATCCTGGTATTATCATGTATATGAAGATTATTGTTACTATAATTGAAGCGAATAGGGCATATCTTAGGCCTTTCTTTTCTTGAACTTCGGATTTTATTTTCTTTTGTTCTTCGTATTGAAGATCTAGATATTCTATTTCTTTTGTTTGATCTAAATCATCTTTTTTCTTTGATACATATCTTCCTACTTTTTTTACTATGTATTTTTCTGTTATGATTGTTCCTACTATTGATATGATAATACATGAGAATATCATTATGTATAAATTAGATGTCATCCTTACATAGAATGTTTCATCTATTAGATTTGCTGCGCTCATTGTATATGGTATTAATGACATATCTGTTGATCCTATGAAGAAACTTACACTATAACCGAAGGCTACTCCAGCGAATGCTGTTATTATACCTGCAAGTGGGTTTCTTCCGTTAAATAGAAATAATAGGGCTCCTAGTGGTATTAGCACTGCATATCCTACTTCGTTTACTATACTTGAGAATACTGCTAGTAAAAATAAAATAAATGTTATTATTTTTGGATTTATTTTTGCTAGTTTTCTTTTCATAAATACTTGGATAAGTCCGGTTTCTTCTGCAACTGCTATTCCCATTAAAGTTATTATTAGGGTGCTTACTGTTGTGAAACTTATAAAGTTTGTTGAAGCATTACTTATCATTGATTTGATACCGTCATATGTAAGCATATTTTTTACTGTTACTATTGTTTGTTCTAGTTCATTTGTATCTATATTAACACTATCATATGAGGCTGAAACGTTAAATAATGATAGGACTGCACTTAGTATTATGGTTATTCCTATTAATATAATAAAACTTGTTACTGGATGTAATTTTAATTTTTTGATTTTTTTCTTTCTTGCCATATTATTACTCCTTAACTATTTTTTTTAATTTTTTATTAAATTCTATTCTTGGAAGCATTACTGATCTTCCACAATTTATACATTTTAATTTTATATCTGCACCTAATCTTGTTACTTCCCATAGGTTGGTTCCACATGGATGTTGTTTTTTCATGATTACTTTGGTTCCTATTTTGTATTCTTTATCCATTTTTTACCTCTATTATATTGTATGGTACAGATATGTTTTCTTTATCATATTCTTCTTTTATGATTCTATTTACTTTTCTTTTTGTTTCGAATTGTTTTTCTACTTGAACTGGTATAAATAAGCGATAACTTATACTGGAATCTTTGAACTCATTTAATCCCCATAGTTCTACGTTTCCTTTTAGTGTTGTTATGTCTTTTTCGATTCTTTTTGTTATTTTTTCTAGTATTTTATCTGCTTGTTTTTGGTCTATTTCGTAGGGAATTGGTATATCTATTATTAGATTTGGATTGGCTTTTGAGTAGTTTGTTACTTCTGAAATGTTTTTGTTTGATATTATTTTTATTATGTTTTCGTAACTTTTTAATTTTGTACTTTTTAATCCCAGATCTACTACTGTTCCTGTAAAACCATTTATTTCTACTAAGTCTCCTATGTCAAATTGATCTTCTAGGATTATTGAAAGTCCTCCAATTATGTCTTGTGCAACGTCTTTTAAGGCTAAACTTAGGATTACTGATGCTATTCCTAAACCTGCAACTATTGATGTTACGTTTACTCCTAGTATATTTAGTATTGTTGCTCCGACTAATATTATTATTGTATATTTTACTATGTTTTGTATTAATTTTTGCATTGTTTTTTGTCTTTTTTTCTTTAATTTTTTTGTATTTTTTATTATTATTCCTTTTATGATTTGATATACTATCCATCCTAATATAATATAAATTATTATTAAGTGTATGTCTTTTTCTATTATGAAGTTAAAAAAATCTTTTAGCATATTTTCACCTACTTATTAAAGTTTATTATTTCTAGTATTCTATTTAAATCATTTTCGTTTTCGTAATTTATTTCTAGTTTTTTTTGTTTTACTTTTACTTTTGTTCCTAGATAGTTTTCTAGTTCTCTTTCTAGTATTTCATATTCTTTGTTTTTTGGTTTTGTATGTTGTTTTTCTTTTTTTGTTTCTGTTTTTGTTTGTTGTTCTATGTCTCTTACGTTTAGATTTTCGTTTATTATTTTGTTTGCTAGTTCTATTATTTTGTTGTTATCTTCTAGTTTTGATAGGGTTCTAGCATGACTTTGGGTTAGTTTTCCTTCTTTTACTAGTTCTTTTACTTCGTTTGGTAAGTTTAGTAAACCTAGTATATTTGTTATGTAACTACGGCTTTTTCCAACTCTTTTTGCTACTTGGTCTTGGGTTAGGTTTAAGTTTTTCATTAATGATTCATAGGCCATTGCTTCTTCGATTGAGTTTAGGTTTTCTCTTTGAAGGTTTTCTAGGACTGCTATTTCCATCATTTGTTCATCAGTGAAGTTTCTTATAATACATGGTATTGTTTCTTTTCCGGCTAGTTTTGATGCTCTGTATCTTCTTTCTCCTGCGACTATTTCGTAGTCTTTTATGCTTTTTTTGACTATGATTGGTTGGATTACTCCATGTTCTTTTATGGATTCTGCTAGTTCTTTTAATGCTTCTTCGTTAAATGTTTTTCTTGGTTGATATGGGTTTACTCTTAGTTTTGATATTGGAAGTTCTTTTATTTCTTCTTCATCTGCAGTTTCCATTATTTTTTCTTCCATTTTGTCGTAGTTAATATCTTCAATGTTAAATAATTCTTCTAGTCCTCTTCCTAGGGCTCTTCTTTTAGTTTGTTCCATTTCCTTTTATCACCTCTTTGGCTAAATTTAGATATGCTTCTGATCCTCTTGATTTTGGATCGTATGCTACTATTGGTTTTCCATGTGATGGTGCTTCTGTTAATCTGATTAATCTTGGTATTATTGTGTTATATACTTTGTCTTTAAAGTAGCTTCTTATTTCTTC
>CAVGVM010000105.1:0-3472 GCA_963632645.1 Lachnospiraceae bacterium
CAACAAATTCACTTGTTTTAATACCATTTGAGATGACATAGAACTAAAACCAAATTGTAGAACATCCAAATTGGCGTTTAGTTTAATACCATTTGAGATGACATAGAACTAAAACAATACAGACTATATACGAAAAATAATTAATGTTTTAATACCATTTGAGATGACATAGAACTAAAACTTAACAAGCAACGAAGTATTAATATCAAAAGTTTTAATACCATTTGAGATGACATAGAACTAAAACTTGTCCATTGTTGCCATTACAACATTATCTGTTTTAATACCATTTGAGATGACATAGAACTAAAACCTCAAATACTTTTAGTTCTATTGCTACAACAATAGAGATATGTAGTTCTTAAATGATAAATTCTATTTCATCTGTAGTTATTATATCACACTTTCTTCTAAGCTTTGATCAATTGTTATAACTTTTTCATAATCATTAAAATAATCATATTTAGTAGATTCTATCATTATTATTTTTATTGAATTGTATGTTGCATATTTATAAAATTCAACTATTTCTTCTTTATTTAAATATTGTTTTAAATTCATAAAACACAATATTTTATTAGAATTTAATGCAACTTCTAAATCAATTAACAAAAGTAATTTTTCTAATAAATCATCCTTTTGATTTATTTTTAGTTTAAACATTTTAATTACATTATCAATTCCCTCATCAGTAGAAACTGAGATTGGTAAATCTGTTTTTTGTAATTCTTTATCAATCAGCTTACATAATTTTGAAAATGCTTTTAAGATATTTTCGCTTTCATATTGTTCTATATTAGATAAAATATACTTAGTAATATCTGTGGAATACTTTTTAGAATCAAAACCAAAATCAAAATATTCTGAAAAGAATCTTACTTTATTATTTATTTTTATTTCATTATTGTCTTTATTAAAACATTCTATATTTTCTGGCAAATCACCATTACTGATTGTATAAAACAATGATGAAATTCTATATAAATATTTCTTGTTATGTATTTCAAACGAATATACATTTGAAACATCAAAGTCTATTATTGAATCAATGAAATCTATTTTTATTTTCATAATACTATTAATCTTTCTTCGCTATTTATTATTTTACTGTTGCTACTTCCTGTAATGAATTCTATTTGTGAGTATTGTTTTTCTGTTATATTCATTACTTGAATTATACCTTTTTTAGGAGCTTGCTTTCTTATTCTTTCTACTAAAGCATTTGATTGTTGAGAATTCAAAACAATTTTTGAATAAACAGATTCTTGCATCATAATGAATCCTTCATTAATTAAAAATTTTCTAAATATCAAGTATGCTCTTTTATCTTTTGAATATACATTTGGAAGATCAAAAAATACAATTGTTCTCATAGCCCTATCCTTCATTATATATAAATTCCTTATAGCTTTCTAAATTATTTACTGATTTTAAAGTGTTTTTCACAAACATTTTTATTATGTCTTTTAATGTATAATTTTTGCCTTGATACCTAAATGTTTCATTAAAAATATTTACAATGTCTAGTTTATATTCTGTATCTAGTTTTCTTTCTTGATTATAATAAACAAAATTGTCAATAATTATCCTAAATGGTTCCATTAAATCACAAGTAAGATTAAATTCATTAAATTCATTTTTATGATGAATTCCAAGTTGTGTTAAATAACCATTATTTATAATTTCTTTATTAATAGTAGAAAGTAAAATTGCATATCCATAGTTTAGTGCTGCATTTATAGAATCATCTGAATTTCTGACAAAATTATTTCCAAATAGTGCATTAAAATATACTTTTGCAGCATGACCTTCTCTATTTGTTTTATCTCCATTAACTATTTCATCAATATAACTTAAAATTAATTTATACTTTGATGACTTAGTTTTCTTTAATAGCATGGCTTGATTTATAATTTTATTTTTTACTATTTCTGCCCATAGTTTATCTTTATCTGATATTTTCCATTTTATTTGTTCTTTGATCATTTTACTGGTATTATGCTTTGAATAGTATGGAATAATTTCTCCAAATGGATTATGCTTTTCATCACAAAATATTATGTTTATTTTATTATCTGCTAGTTCTTTTAAAAGATATGCAGAAATAGATACTGATATAGAATCTACTACTATTGTATCTATTTCTGATAAATGTATATATCTTTCATCATTTTCTTGTTTTACTACAAGGAATCTATTCTTATAACTAATCTTAGATTGTTTTGTAATGACTACTGTTCTAAAACTCATATCTTGATTTTCTTATTCCTGTAATTGATTTTGAGATAATTATTCCACTAGTTATATTGTTTCCACTTAAACGACCTATCCTATTACCTAAACCAAACTCTGATAAATTAGCATTAACACTATTACAATGATACAATTTGAAAAGTTCTTTTATTACTTTTTTTTGATGTTCTAATTCTAAATTGCTAAAATTAAATTGATTTTTTATTTTATTTATTTCATTGTTAAACAATGGAAAAATGTCTAAATTGGTCAAAAATCTGTAGATTTCATTTATATATTTTTTGGCATCTTCTATATATTGTTGTTTATCATTTAATAAATATTCAAAGGAATATTTCCAATTTTTCATTTTGTCTTTACTTATTTTTAATTGAGTTGCATTTGATATTTCACAGTTTTTATTTCTGACACTATATCCTTTAATGAAAACATTTTGATTATTATATATTATTTCTGTTTCAAAGGGTATAGACTTTTTTTCTATACTATATGTTGCAGTTTTTTTTAAATTAATTTGTGTTTTGATATATTCATTTATTTCTTCTATATTATTCTTTTCATCTATTATCATTGGTAATCCAACGATTTTTTTCTTATTATCATTATATTTAATAAGCATTAATTTTTTTGTATTTGTATTTGAATATCCACCATATATTTCAGTTGGCATATTTTGTTTTATACGAATAGTGCCAACTTTTTTCTTATATATAGTTTCTTTATAAAATTGACCTGATCTTATTTCTGTTTTTCTACTGACTAAGATATCATTTCTATATAAAGTGTCTTCAACTCTTTTATTAAATTCATGTGCATTAAATAGTATTTCACCAGTTCTTTTATCTACTAAATTATCTGATATTCTAAGTACTATATCACTTAAGTTTTCATCTAAACTGTTAATTACAAAACCATATTTTAAACTTTTCTTTTTGCCATCATTCATTTTAATTATTTTATCATTAAGTTCTTTTATCATATCGAAGTTTAAGTTTCTTTTCATAAATTTTTCTTTATATTCTCCTAATACAGCTGCTAGATAAGCATCGTGTGCATGATGGTAATCATTTATATCCCTAAATTTGAATAACTCATATTTTTCACGATAACTATGTGATAAATCTGCCTTTAGATATATTACATTTGAGTTTTTATGATAGTTTTTTAAAATATTAGCTACATGTTTTGTGATTTGTCTTGTTTCTACTAGTTGTCTGTT
>CAVGVM010000106.1:0-7217 GCA_963632645.1 Lachnospiraceae bacterium
GTTGAAAATAGCGAAGATGTTATAAATTTGTATAAAGAATTTATGAAATTAATTGAGAAAAATTATTTAAAAAATAAAATGTATATTCCTGATGTGCTACATAGATTTGTTAGTATAACTGATTATGAAAACAATGATATAAATACAAATCATTATCTATATAGTTATTTATGTCTAGGTCATGTTGAATATTTAGATATTTTAAGTTATTCTTTATCAGAAGAAAAAATAATTAATACTATTGAAAATAAAACAAAAGATATATTTTTACTTATTAAACTATATAAACGTTATGATAAAAAGGAAAAATTATGGAATATATTAATTAATAGCAATTATAGATATTTGTTGTTAGATAATATAGAAATTTTAAAAGATAAATATAACGAAGAATTATATGATCATTTTATTAATGAATTTTATAATATCTTAAAACTTGGAAAAAGTAGAGATATTTATAATAAAGCATCAAAATATATATATGCGATTTCAAAATTAAATAGTGGTGATGAACTAGTTCAAAAAATGCTAATTGATTTAAAAAAATCTTATTACCAAAAATGTTTAGCATTATTTGATGAAATTAATAAATCATTAAAAATATAAAATCTATCAAAAAATGGCAAGGGCATGTATGTCCTGTTAGAACTAGGATAATAAATCATCATGTGTTTAAGCATACTTATAGTCCAAGTTATAGTTGCTGTGAAGAAAATATTTGTGAAAATGTCCAATGTGGTTCTTGCTGTAATTATTAGTAATTGTTTTGATTAGTTTTGAATGACTTTGGTCATTCTTTTTTCTTTTATTTTATACTAATTAATGATATAATTATATTGTGAATGAGAGGTAATAATATGATAAAAGGAAAACCATTTGTTAAGTGGGCTGGTGGTAAGAGACAAATTATTGATAAACTTAAGAGGTATGTTCCGGATGAGTTTGATACTTATTATGAACCTTTTATTGGGGGAGGGGCACTTCTTTTTGAAATTTCTCCTAGAAGGGCTGTTATTAATGATTCTAATGAGGAACTTATGAATGTTTATAGTGTTTTATGTGATGAGGAAAAGTTTAAGAAGATGTGTGGTGTTTTGAATCATTATGAGAAGGAACATTGTGAGGACTTTTATTATGATATAAGAAATAAGGATAGAAATAAGAATGCTTATAAGAGGTTATCTGATTATACTAGGGCGGCACGTACTATATATTTAAATAAGACTTGTTTTAATGGTTTGTATAGGGTTAATAGTAAGAATGAGTTTAATGTTCCATTTGGTAAGAAGGAAAGGGTTAATACTTATGATGGTGGTAATTTAATTACTGTTAGTAATTATTTGACTATGAATGATGTTAAGATACTTAGTGTTGATTTTGAGGAGTCTGTTAAGGATGCTAAGAAGGGTGATTTTATTTATTTTGATCCTCCATATGATTCAGAGACTTCGACTTTTAATAGTTATACTGAGGATGGATTTGGTAAGGATGAACAGATGAGGCTTGCTAAGGTGTTTAAGGAGTTGGATTCTAGAGGTTGTTATGTTATGCTTTCTAATCATAATACTTCTTTAATTAATGAACTTTATAAGGAATATAATATTCATGTTATTGAGGCTAAGAGAAATATTAATTCTAATGGTAAGAAAAGGGGTAAGGTTAAGGAAGTTATTATTACTAATTTTGTTAATAGTGATAAGTTTGAATAAAAAAAATCAAGGATTTTGTCCTTGGTTTTTATATTTGTTCTAGTTGTTTTTTGTGTCTTAATCTATTTGATATTATTATAGTGCATCCGATTATGAACATATATACTATTCCTGCTAGAATAATTAGTTTGAAGTCTGGATATATTTTTTGATTTAGGTATACTGGGGTTGTTTTTACTAATTTATCTTTGTAATAGATACTTAGAGTTCCAATATTTTCCATATATTTGTTTTTATAGGTTATTTCATCTATTCCGTCATAGACTAGTTTTATGTCGTTTTTATTGTAATCATTTTTTAGATAGTATTTTACATCTTCGTTTGCTGTTATGGTTATTTTGTCTTCACTTAGATATTTTGTATTTAGTTCTTTAATTGTTTCGCCTTTTTTAAGTATTGTTTGGTAACTATAGTTATTGAAATAGTATTCATATATTTTTTTGGCATCTTTTATGTGTCCGTTTAATGTTTCAGCTTTTGAGGTTATAAATATTAGAGTAGTGTTATTTTTGTTTGCTATGGTTGCTAGGGTATAACCTGCGTCTGTTTCGTATCCTGTTTTTCCTCCAAAAATGTATGGGGCTTTTATGTAGGCGTTTCTTTCATATAGTTTAATTGTGTGTTCTATTTTTGTTTCATCTTCAAGTGTGTAGTACATAGTTGTAGCAATTTTTTTCCAGGTATCGTTTTTAAGTCCTGCTTTAAATAGAAGTATTAAATCACTCATTGTAGAGTAGTTGTTTTTATCGTCCATTCCTATAGGATTAGCAAAACTGGTATTTTTCATTCCTAATTGTTTTGCTTTTTGGTTCATCATTTTAACAAATGTTTCTTCGTTCCCTCCGACTAATCTTGCTAGTATGTTAGCACAGTCTGCACCACTTTCCATCATAAGTCCATGTAATATGTCATTATAGGAATATTGTTTTTCATGGTTTAGTGAGGATGCTGAGGCGTCCATTGCTATTAAATCTTGATAATCGCTTTTTTGGAATGATACTTTTTCGTTTAAATCATTAATATTTTCAATAGCGACTAGTGCAGTCATCATTTTGGTAAGTGATGCTATACTTACTTTTTGATCTTTGTTTTTTTGGAATAGTATTTCGTCATCTTTTAGGTTATATAATATAGCATTGTTTGAGTATATACTTAAATCGTCTTTTTGTTTTTTATTGGTATTGGTTTGTGTTTTGGTAGTTTGTGTTATTTGTTTGGCTTCTACGTTTATATATATATTTGTAATAGTAATTAGTAATAGAATTGTTATTACTATGTATTTTATTTTTTTCATGATCAACACCCTTTACTTCTATATTTACTAGATTAGTATATCAAAAATTTTAAAATTTTACGACCTTTTCTTGTTATATTGTTGAAATTTGTTGTATAATTGTCATATAAAGATAGGGTGGTTACATGATAGATAGTTTAGATAAGAAGTTTTTTGATAAGCTTAGAAATAAATATAATTATGATGATAAGACTATGAATGCTTTGGCTAAGATTGTTCCTTCTATTGTTGATTATTATGGGGAGGAACATGAGTTTTTGATTTTGGAAGCAGTTTTAAATACTAAGATTGTTGCTTGTAATTCTAAACAAACTATTTCTAAGGTGATTGCTGATTCTGGGCTTACGGAGTTTGTGGGTGGTTCTTCTTTATATGATATTGATTTGAAAAAGCAGGAGAGTGTTTATGTTCCTAGTGTTAAGGTTGTTTATAATGAGGAGATTAATTCTTATGAGATAAATAAAGTTGATAGGGTTATTGTTACTAGTCATACGTTTAATTATGATTCTCCGAAGGGACTTGAGGTTCTTACTCATGCGTTATGTCATTTGGTTAAGAGTTATAAGGATGAGTTTAAGATTGATGAGAATATGTTAATTATAAGAAGTGGTATTGCTTATGAGAAGAGAAAGATTATGTATGGTGATGAGATTACTTTAGATTTTGTTTCTAATTTTGGTAATGGTTTGGAAGAGGGGTTTACTATTCTTGATACGGAGCTTATTGTTTCTATGGTTCTTCATGATTCTTATAAGTGTTATGATTATGATTCTATTTATATGATTGCTTATATTTTGAAGGAGAAGTATGGGTTTATTGGTGAGATTAATAATTATGAGATATGTGGTGATATAGATTCTTTTAAGAAGGTTTATAAGAAGAGTGCTGTTGAGAGACTTGCTGATATTTGTGATGATTGTGTTTCTATAGAGAATGATATGCATTTGTCTTATACGAGAGAGGATAAGGATTCTATAGCGAATATTTTAAAGGATAAGTTGGAGAAGGATGCTTATACAGAACTTGTTAGTATATATGAGGAATCACGTGAGGCTGTTAAGAATTAAAAAAGGATTCATTTGATGTGAATCCTTTTTAGTATGTGATTTATTTGTTCTTCTCCGAATACTTGTGTTAGTCCTTTGTTTTTGTACATTAGTAGTAGATATATTATCATTCCTATGATACCAATTATACCTATTTTTGTTATTAGTAATAGTTTGTTTGTTCCTGATGTGATTAACATATTTAATAGTATAACTATTATTGTCATTATTATTAATGGTATTATTGTTTTTGATATGTTTTTTAATATTTCTTGGTATTTGAATTTTAGTTTTTCCTTTAGATAGATTAGTATTATTGTCATTGATGTTAATCCTCCGATTATGGTTGCAATTGATGTTCCATAATATGGTGTTATGTTTAGTTTGTTTAGTAATAATATCATTGGTATATCTAGTAGGGCATTTAAGAGTAGTCCTACGATGGTACTTGCTATTACTAATTTAAATTTTTTAAATCCTTGAAGGGCTGTATTCATTACTGATAGGGTACTTATAACGATACAAACTATTGCGGAAATGGCAAGTATTTTTCCTCCGTATGGGCTAGTTCCATAGAATAGGGTATAGACATCTTTTGATAGGATCATTATTCCTATTACTAGAGGGAGTGCTACTAGGAGCATAGTACTTATTGCTTGGTTAAATATTTTGTTTGATGATTGGTAGTCTTTTTTTGTGTAACTTTCTATTATGTGTGGTATTAGACTTGTTATAAGTCCCATAGAGATTGCTGATATTATCATACATATTTTTGGGGCCCAGGTACAAACTATACTTGATATTAGTTCGCATTTATCAGCACTGAAACCTATTATGTATAATCCTTTTATTATTAGTTTTTGATCTATTATTGTGTATAGGTCGTTTGTTATTGATATTATTATTAATGGTATGCAGTAAAGAATTATTTTTTTACCTAGTTCTTTGTTTGTTATGTTGTCTTTTTTGTTTTCATCTGTTTCGAATAGTTGTTTATTTTTGTTTATTTTTATTTTTAGATATATATAGGCTCCTAGGGCTCCGAAGAAGGCTCCTAGAAGTGCTACTGATACTCCGATAGGGATGCTTGTGTTAAAGACATTTATTGATAGGTATGATCCTATTAGTATTATTGCTATTCTTATTACTTGTTCCCATACTTGACTTACTGCTCCTGGTGCTATGAATTTATGTCCTTGTAGGTAACCTCTTAGGACACTTATGTAAGGTGTTATTATTAATGATATTGATATGGCTTTTATAACTAAGCTTATGTCTTTTATTTTGTTGGCTCCTTCGATACCATTTACGAGGAACATTGCTATTGAGTCGGAGAATATAAATAATGTTAGGAATGAGATGACTGAGAATGTTAGAATTATTTTTTTTCCTACTTTAAATGTTCGTTCTTTGGCATCTAGTTTTCCTAGTGTTACGTATTCACTTATTAACATACTTATTGCTATTGGTATACCTGCGGTTGATATGTTTAGAAATAGGTTATATATGTTATAAGCGTATGAATATAGTACTCCGCCTGTTTCTCCGATTATTTTGTAGAAGGGTATTACGTATAATACTCCTAGTATTTTTGTTATTATAATAGCAATGGATGCTACTAGTGTTCCTTTTAGGAATGAATCTTTTTTCATATTTAATCACCTTTTAAGATTATATCATGTTAATTGTTAATTTCCAATATTTATTGATATTATTTAGTATGATTTGATTTTTGTGTTTGTATGTTTATTTGTTTTAATTTTATTATTTTGTTTTTGTATTAATCTTTTTTTATTTCATATACTAGTAGTGGTGATTTGTTTTGAAGAAGATTAAATTTATTGGAGTTATTGTTATTTTTTTATTAACTGTTTTATATCATTTTTTGTATGATTGGTTACCTAATCCGGTATTTTCGGTGTTTTTTCCAGTTAATGAGAGTATTTGGGAACATATGAAACTTCTTTATAGTGGTATTTTTACTTGGGGAGTTATTGAGTATTTTATATTTAGGAAAAAGAATATTAGTTATAGGAACTTTTTTTCTACTTTGTTTCTTGAGATGGTAACTAGTATTATGATTTATTTGATTATGTATCTTCCTCTTTATAATGTTTTTGGAGAGAATATGGTTATTTCTATTGGTCTTTTGATTATTGTTATTATTCTTGAGGAGATATTTAGTTATTATTTACTTAGTTATTTTAAGGAGAATAGGATTTTAGATAGGATAAGTATTTTGTTTATTGTTTTGGGATTTGTGGTATTTTTATGTTTTACGTATGATCCTCCGAGAAATTATATTTTTTATGATATTGTTAGTAATAAGTATGGAATAGATATTTATAAGTAAAGCTTTTGTTAGGGCTTTATTTTTTTGCTTTTTTGCTTTATAATTATTTTGGTGATTAAAATGTTTGAAACTTTAAGTGATAGATTAGAAAAAGTAGTAAAGAATATTAAGGGTCATGGTAAGATTACTGAAGAGAATATTGATCCTATGCTTAGAGAGGTTCGTCTTGCTTTGCTGGAGGCGGATGTTAATTATCAGGTTGTTAGGGAGTTTACTAGTAAGGTTAAGGAAAAGGCTTTGGGAGAAGAGGTTAAGAAGAGTTTATCTCCTGGGGAAATGTTTGTTGGTATTATTCGTGATGAACTTGAGGATTTGTTAGGTGGGGAGGCTGCTCCTTTAAATTTAGAAGGCAATCCGGCGACTCTTATGCTTGTGGGACTTCAAGGTTCTGGTAAAACGACTTCGATTGGTAAACTTGCTAATTTTCTTAGGAAAAAGCACAGTAAGAAACCACTTTTGGTAGCATGTGATGTTTATAGGCCTGCTGCTATTGATCAGTTAAAACAAATTGGTAAGGAACTTAATATTGAGGTTTATGAAGAAGGAAAGGGAGATCCTGTTAAGATAAGTCTTAATGCTATTAGTTATGCTAAGGAAAATGGTTATGATTATGTTTTAATAGATACTGCGGGGCGTTTACATATTGATGATGCTCTTATGGAGGAACTTAAGAATATTAAGGAAGAGGTTCGTCCTATGGAAACTTTACTTGTTATTGATTCGATGATGGGGCAAGATGCTATTAATGTTATTAAAGGGTTTAATGAAAATTTAGAACTTACTGGTGTTATTCTTACTAAGCTTGATGGTGATAC
>CAVGVM010000107.1:0-5818 GCA_963632645.1 Lachnospiraceae bacterium
GTTTATAGTAAAGAATAAATAATGGTACTAACATTTCTAAGTCTTCTTCTGGATATTTTTTATATAACTTAAGCATATCTTTTTCTTCTTCTAATAAAGCATATATTGCCATAAGTAAATATCTGGCTCCTGTGTTATCATGTTCATTTAATTTAATTATTTCTCTACATACATCGCGTGCTTTTTTAATTTTTCCATCCATAATCAAATAAGTTGCTTTAGCATATAATCCTCTTATATATGGTCTTGTTTCAAATATTCCATAAAAATGGCCTTTATCTTTTTCGAAATATTCTTCATCTGTTAATCTATCTTTTTCATATTCTAATCCTTCTTCTAGGAGTTTCATTCTTTTTATAGGATTATCTTCTAGACTTACTTGGAATAATATTGCATCAAAACAATCAGGACACATATCATATGCTTCTTTTGCATATTTAATGGCTTGTTTTTTAGATTTAGTGGTTTCTGCTTTTGCTAATACTTCATATGCGTCATCTAAAATTGTATTTTCATAATCAATTTCTCCAGCATTATATTTTTCTATAAAATCTTGTAATTTTTCATTTAGTTCTTCTTCATCTTCAATCCCAGTGTTTGTTAAAAATTCTTGTAACATATTGTTTAATTTATTATTCATTTTTCTTTACCTACTACTTTCTTTTATTTTTCTTATATCAATTATTATTTTTCTTGTAGTCTATTATTAATAAGATTATTCCTATACAGATGAAGGTATCTGCTAGGTTGAAGATAGGAAACATGTAATTTGATAGTTTAAAACTTAAGAAGTCTATTACTTTGTTATACACTACTCTATCGAATAGGTTTCCTAGTATTCCTCCGATTAACATGCTTATACTTATCATTCCTAGGTTTGTTTTTATATCTTTTATAATGTTTTTGTTTATGAATATGAGTACTACTATGGCTATTAGTATTAATACTGTTTGGTAACCTGTAAATGATGAGAAGGCTGCTCCTTCGTTGGTTACTTTGTCTATGTAAAAGAAATTATTTATGATAGTAAGAGGATAGTTGTTATGATTTAGTATTAGTATTTTTGATATTAAATCTATTAAAAAAAAGATAAGGCTTACTACATAAATTCTTTTTTTCATGTCAATCACCTTATTTATTATAACATGTATCTTTTGGTTTTGCTATATTTTTACGAGAATAACGTCTTCTCCTATTCTTTCTATTTTGTCCCAAGATATTTCTGTTTCTTGATCGTTTCCTCTGAATTTGAAGAATTTTTTGTTTTCTTCGAGGACAAGTGATATTAGTTTTCCACTTGCATCTAGTTTTACGTCTATTATGTTACCTATTTTTTTACCATTTAGGTTTACTATGTCTTTGTATTGGAGTTCTGATAATCGCATATACTTCACCTATTTAATTCTATTAGATAAAGAAAAGAAACATAACTTAATGTTCCTTTTTAAAGACAAATAATTTACTAAATACATAATTTAATATTACTATTATGAATTGTACTATTATTTTTGATATTTTATCGTTTATGTGTAGTGGAGATGTTAAGATCCACATTGTTCCCATATCTATTAGGAGTGTTGTTACTCTTGATAGATAGAATTTTATCATTTCTTTTAGTTTGTTAGTGCCTTGGGCTTTTGATTCGAAGACATATTTTTTGTTGGTTACGAAGGCAAATAGTACTGCGAATATCCAAGATATTATGTTTGATATTTGGATATCTAGTTGGGAATCGTTTGTAAATATTAATAGTCTTACTAGATAAAATGAAACAAGACTTACTACTGTTGTTAGGAATCCTATGATGAGATAGTTTATTATTTCTTTGTATTTTTTATATAGTTTTTTTATTTTGTAAATCATTATTTTCTTCTTCCTTTATTATATAAATTGGTCTGTTTTTGGTTTCCATGTACATTTTACTAATGTATTCTCCGATTATTCCTAAGCAGAATAGTTGTATTCCTCCGATTAGTAATACGCAAGTTATTATTGTTGGGTAACCTGGGATACTTATTTCGAAGAATATTTTTTGGATTAGGACAATTAGGAGATAAAGTACAGATAGGAATGAAAGAATGAAACCTAGGAAAGTTGCAAATTTTAATGGTTTTGTTGAGAATGATACTATTCCTGATAAACCATATTTCATTAGTTTTGTTGGTTTCCATTTTGAAATTCCTGATGCCCTTTCTTTTGGAGTATATGGTAAGTAACAGGTATTAAATCCTACCCATGAGAATATTCCTTTTGTAAATCTACAATATTCTTTTAAAGAAAGCATTGCTTCTTTTACGTTGTTTCTGAACATTCTGAAATCACTAGCACCTTGTTTTAGTTCTACTTCTGAGACTTTGTTCATTACTTTGTAAAAGGCTGCTTTGACATCGGTCATTAGTTTTCCTTCGATACGATCGTTTTGGTAATAGCAAACACAATCACAGTTTTTATCTTTGTCTAATATTTCTGCCATTTTTAATGTTAATGAAGGTGGTTGTTGCATATCAGCATCTATTAGAACAGTATAATCTCCGGTTGCTTTTTGAAGTCCAGCATAGATTACTGATTCTTTTCCAAAGTTTCTAGAGAATGATATTATTTTGGTTTCAAAGTCTTTGTTTTTTACTATTTTTTTTAATTCTGTTAGGGTATTGTCTTTGGAACCATCATCAATAAATATTAGTTCTATTTGGTATTTTTTACTATTTTTGTAGGTGTTTTTTACATCTTCAAAGAATAGTTTTATGTTTCCTTCTTCATTATAGCATGGTACTATCATTGATATTTTTTTCATTTTTTACTACTCCTTTTATTTCTATAGCTAGAATTGGTATTAGTGTTATTAGTCCAATTATGGAAACTATTTTTCCTAAATTTAACCATGGTGAGGTATATTTTATTTCTATGTTGTGGATGCCTTTATCTATTTTGAAACCAATAAAGGCGGTGTTTGTTTTTTCATATGGGGTTTTGTTTCCATCTACGTATATATTATACCCCTCATCGTAAGGCACTGCAAGGTTAAAGTAACTGCTTTCTTTGGTTACTTTTATAGTTCCTTTTATTATGTCTCCTTTGGTTTCTTTTTTGTTTATTTTAAACTCGTCATGGGTTTGTTTTATGTTTTTTAAATCGTTATAGTTTATTTCATAGGTTTCTATATTTGAGATTATGTATTTTCCTTTGGCTATATCTATGTTTAGTTCTTTGTTTGGAGATAGTACGTAAGTAAATGTATAGTTTTTGTTGTGATATTTCCAGCCTTTACAGGTTAGTTTGTTTGAGACATTATTTATTGTTATACTGGTATCTCCGTTTTTACAACTTTCGGTGTAATCCATATTGAATTTAATGATTTGGATATTTTCATTATTTTTTGTTTTTGTTATGTTGTAGTTGGTGTCTTTATCTAATTTAAATTCATATTTATTATTAGTTATTTTAGCGTTTACTGGGTTATATATTTTGGGACTTGTTTTTATTAAAGTGTTTTTGTAGTTTGTTTGTGTGCTACCTGTTTTAGTTATTATGTTATTTAATAGTGCTAGGTTATTGTATGGGTATTTTAGTTTGTTATAATCTTTTTCATTCATTATATTATTAGTGGCATAACCTAGGGTGAATACATCATCATTTGTATATAATTTTATACCTTTTTCTTCTTTTATTTTGGTGTATCCTACTGGGGCTTTTGTTGTTGTTAGGTAGTATTTGTTTCCAAACATTATGTTAAATATAGGGTTTTCTATATCACTAAAGATAGCATCGTTTCTGTTTGGGTTTTCTGTTTCTGATGTGTACCAATAGAATTGTTTGTAGTTTTTGTTTGTTAGGGATGAATACATAGTTGTTTTGTATTCAGATATATTTCTTATGTTATTAGAGTTAAATAAGTTATTTGTGGTATCTATTGTTCTATATAGATTGTTATCTTTTTTTGTTTCTGTAGTTAGTAGATTTTCTATTTCTTTATTATATTGGTTGTTTTCTATTTCTTTGCTTGCTAATTCATCATTATTATTTACTATTAGACATGAGGTCATACTTATAATTATTAGGGTTATTATAAGAGGAGTTTTTATATTTTTTTTGTATAATATTATTAGCATTGTTGTGGTTAAGATATAGTCTATTATATATAGATAGTGATATTTGTAATTTATACATCCTAGTATACTTATTATAGTTCCTATTATTAAGAGATATTTTAAATTAGTTTTACTTGTTTTTATATCTTTTAAAAGTTTTATTATTAAAAGGATTCCTAGTGGTATAAATGGGATAAATACTTTTGCGTTTAGGTACATAAAACCGTTTAATATATAATTAAAAATATGAAATAGCATCATAAGTGAAAAGATTATTCCTAGGAATTTATAGGATTTTTCTTTGGATAGTAAACTGTTTATTATTGCTAAAACTGTTATACTTGTTAATCCCATGGAATAGCTACTATAAAGAAAATATGAAAAAGATATTTTGGGAATTAATAGTTCTTTTAAGGGGATTAAGGTTGAAGAGCCAAATCTACTATTTAATATAGCTTTTAAGGTTGGCAGAAGTAAGACTCCAGAAATTAGTATTGGTATCATAAAGACTAAGGCAAGTTTTAGATGTTTTTTGATAAAGTCTTTTGTGTTTATGTTTTTGTTTTCTTTTAAATATATAAATATAGCGTAGATGAATAATGCTATTAAGGCTGGAATACTAAAGAAGTAACTTGTTGTTATGATTAGTAAGATGCTTAAGATTAATAATAGTTTTTTGTTTGTTTTAAAGTAATTATCAATAGAGATTAATCCTAGTATTAGAAATGGCATATAGTTTACAAACATAATGTGTCTATGACTATGTAATATTATAGGAGATGCCATGGTAAATAAAAATACTGATATAAATCTTATTTTTTTAGAGTCTGTTTTAGTAGATACCCAGTAATATAACATAATTATATCTAATATTATTACTAAGATTGATATTAGTTTTATGTATGTTACCATCTTTATAAAGGGTAATAAGTAGGATATTAAAATCAAAGGATTAAATAGTCCATAGTAAGAAAAATTATAAATATTTTGACCCATTCCTAGATTGAGTGCTAAAGATGGGAATAAGTTATGAGTGTCATAAAATAATGTTCTAAAATATTCAGGAATCATATAGTGTTGATTAGCGTAGTCCATAGTAGAACCATATATGACATTACCTGATCTTAGAATAAATAAATATATCACAAAAAAAGAGATAATAATCATAAATATATTTAAGTAATCAAACTTATTATATTTTTTCAATATTATCACCTCTTTAAGTCAGTATAATATTACTATTTTTTAAAGAATTTGTCAAATTGTAAAACTAAGATAAAGTAAAGGATTTACCACTACAAGGAGATGCATAAACACTTTCACTAGAACCATACCATTTAGAAGTTGTATTAGTTAAATCTCCAGTTTTACTTGGTATTTTTACTGACCAGGTTGTGGCACTTTGGCCTGCACTAGAAAACATATTGATCATAATGGTTACACTTGATGTATTCCAGTTTGATAAGTCTCCTATACTCCATGTGGTGGCACTTTTGCCTGCTTCAAGAAACATAAAACTCATAGAGATTACACTTGTTGTATTCCAATTATTTAATCCTGTTAATTCAAATGTGGTGGCTCTATAGCCTGCAGAATTAAACATATAACTCATAGAGGTTACACTTGTTGTATCTAAATTTGTAAAATTCCCTTTTTCCATATTAGATAAACTAGCAAACCAATATTGTGTTGATATAGGTTCTATTTTTTGCCCTATTTCTACACTCTTT
>CAVGVM010000108.1:0-10222 GCA_963632645.1 Lachnospiraceae bacterium
CAAAAGAATTCATGAACAAACTACAAACAAAAACAGACAAAGAAATAATCCTTCAAGACGAAAGACTATCAACCAGAATGGCAGAAAGTGTCCTAATCGGAGCAGACGTCTCCAGAAAAAAAAGAAAAAAAGTAATAGACGGATTATCAGCAGTAGTCATACTAAAAAGTTACTTAGATAGAAAGGAAAAATAATATGAGTGAAGAAGAAAAGAAAATGATAAATGATAAATTACAAAACAATAACCAAGAACTAAGAGATGATATGTTCATTGGTTTTGGAGAAAATGGAGAAGAAAAAACCTTTTACAAATTATTAGAATTTGATTCCGAAGAAACAGGAAAACATTACTTAGCATATACAGATAACGAACTAGATGAAAATGGTAACGTAAAAGCTTATGGTTCTATAGTAATCCAAGACGAAAACTACATGAAACTAGAACCAATAACAACAGAAAAAGAATGGAAAGTTATTGAAACAGCGCTTAGAGTTCTTCAAGAAGATTTAAAAGGAACAACCGATGGTAAAGCCGAAGAGTAAATATAAAACAGCAAATATATTTCTTAGTGCAATACTAGGACTTTGCTTGCTAGGAATAATTTTAATAATATACTTCATAAGTCCCGTATCAACAAAAGGAAAAGATGTAGAATTCATCGTATCAAAAGGAGATTCTCTAAGAGACATAGCCAAAAATCTACAAACAAAAGGACTTATCAAAAATGATAAATTTTTCCTAGCATACGTAGTAATAAAAGACTCAAAACAAATCTATGCTGCAAAATACAGATTAAATAGCAGTATGACACTTGGAGAAATAGTAACCTGTCTGAAAAAAGGCGGTGTAAACAAAGATGAAATAACAATAACCTTTAAAGAAGGTCTAAATATGAGACAAATAGCAAAAGAAATAGCAAAAAACACCAATAACTCATATGAAGACGTAATAAATCTTTCAAATGATGAAACATACATAAACGAACTAATAAAAAAATATTGGTTCATTACAAAAGATATAAAAAATAAAAATATCTACTACAAATTAGAAGGTTATCTCTTCCCAGATTCATATAACTTCTCATCAAAAAACGTTTCAGTAAAAGAAATATTTGATGAAATGATATCAAACATGGACAAAGAACTAACAAAATACAAAAAAGATATCCAAAAAAGTGGTTACAGTGCTCATCAAATCCTAACAATGGCTTCTCTAGTAGAACTAGAAGTAAAACAAGATAGTCGAAAAGACATCGCAGGACTTTTCTACAACAGATTAAAAGCCAAAATGAGTTTAGGAAGCGACCCAACAAGTTATTATGGAGCAAAAAAAGAAATGACCGGAGAACTTTACCAATCAGAATACGATGCAACAAATGCCTACAACACTAGAAACAGTTCACTAGCAGGAAAACTTCCTATCGGACCAATTTGTAGTCCATCAAAAGGAGCAATCGAAGCAGCAATAAATCCAAGTAAACACGAATATTACTACTTCGTAACAGATAAAAATGGTAAAGTATATCTAACAAAAGATTACGAAACACATAATAAAGTAATATTAGACTTAAAAAACAAGGGATTGTGGTTTGAATGGTAAATAACATAAACAACGTTTATAGTAATATAAAAGAACTAAAAAGAGAAGCATTAGAAGACAATATTCCAATAATGCAAGATGAAACAATAGACTTTATAACAGATTACATCGCAGATAAAAGAATAAAAAAAGTATTAGAAATAGGAACCGCCGTAGGATACTCTGCAATTATGATGGCTCTATCTTCACCACTAGTTACAGTAGTAACAATCGAAAAAGATAAAGATAGATACATAAAAGCCCTAAAAAATGTCAAAAAAATGGGCCTAGAAGATAGAATAATCCTTATCTATAACGATGCCCTAGAAGTAAAACTAAAAGAAAAATTCGATTTAATAATAATAGATGCAGCCAAAAGTAAAAACAAAGAATTTTTCTCTCACTTCGAAAGCAACCTAGATACAAATGGTTCAATCATAACAGATAATCTAAGCTTTCATGGCTTCGTAAAAAAAGACTTAAAAGACATAACAAGTAAAAACATAAGAGGATTAGTAAAAAAAATAAGAGCCTATATAGAATTTCTAAACGATAATATCAAATATAAAACCAAATTCTATGAATTAGGAGACGGAATCTCCGTAACAGAAAGAAGGTTAAAATAATGAAAATTATTCACAAAACAAACAATTACAAGGGCGCAAAAACTCTTCTTTTTGGTTTAAAAGAGCTTTCAACCTACGACATAACAATAACCCTAGAAGAATTAAAAAACTATCAAGACAAAGAAATATACCTATCAATAGACAAAAATATGTTTAACGAAGACCTACCATATCTAACAAAAATCCTAACAAACATAGACAAATATAATATAAAAGGAATATTCTTTTACGATCTAGCAGTACTAAGCCTAGCAAATAAATTAAATATAAAAACCCCATTAATATGGAACCAAAACTTCCTAGTTACCAATTACAAAACAATAAACTTCTACGCAAAAGATAACATAAAAGGAGCAGTCATCTCATCAGAAATAACCATCGAAGAAATCGAAGAAATAGCAAAAAACACAAAAATAGACCTTTATTTAAATATATTTGGTCATCAACTAATGGCAATCTCCAAAAGACATCTAATAACAAACTATTTCAAACACATAAATGAAGAAAATACCAAAGATATCAATTATATGATAGAAAAAAATAACAAATACCCAATAATAGAAAACGAAACATGTACCAAATTTCTAACCAAAGATATCTTAAATGGTATAAAATATATAAATAAACTAAAAGAAATAGGCATAAAATATATAATATTAGATAACACCCTTATTGAAAGCAAACAATACGAAAAAATAGCAAAAATCTACGAAGAAGCAGTAAACAATAACTTATCAGGTGAAGAATTATTAATAAAAGAAAAAGAAATACAAAATATAATTTCGGGTACAGATACACTATTCCTAAACAAAAAAACAATATATAAGGTGAAAATAAAATGATAGAATTATTATCTCCCGCTGGAGACCTAGAAAAACTAAAAATAGCATATCTATATGGTGCAGACGCTTGCTATATTGGAGGACAAAACTACAGCCTAAGAGCAAATGCCAATAACTTCTCCCTAGAAGAAATAAAAGAAGCAACAGAATTTGCCCACAAATTAGGAAAAAAACTATACGTAACAGTTAATATAGTTTTCCATAACGAAGACATAATAGGATTAAAAAAGTACCTAAAAGAACTAGAAAAATGTCAAGTAGATGCCCTAATAGTAAGTGATCCCCTAGTAATAGACATAGTAAATGAAGAAAAATTAAATCTAAACATACACATAAGTACCCAAAACTCAACCACAAACAAAGAAAGCGTTAAGTATTGGCAAAACCATGGTGTAGAAAGAGTAGTATTAGCAAGAGAAACAACAAAATCACAAATCGAAGAAATAATAAAAGAAACAAACGCAGATATCGAAGTATTCTTACACGGAGCAATGTGTACCTGCTATTCAGGAAGATGCGTCCTATCAAACTACTTCACAAACAGAGATTCAAATCGTGGAGGATGTGCCCAAGTATGTAGATTTATCTTCGACTTAGACAAAGAAAGAAAAACAAAATACTCCCTAGCAACAAAAGATCTAAACCTAAGTAACCACATCCCAGAACTAATAGATATAGGAGTAAAATCCCTAAAAATAGAAGGAAGAATGCGAAGCAGTTACTACGTAGCAACAGTAATAAGTTGTTACAGAAAACTAATAGATGCATATTATAATAATGTCTTTGAAGAAACACTCCTAAAAAACACCAATAAAATACTCGCAAGAGTAGCAAACAGAGAATCAACAGCACAATATTTCAAAGGAAGCGTTGACGAAAAAGACCAATATTATAACGAAAGACAAGAAGTATCAAACCAAGATTTCCTAGGAAGAGTAAAAGGCTATGATAAGGAAAATAACATGACAATAATAGAGCAAAGAAATTACTTCAAACAAGGAGACAAAGCCATAATATTTACGCCCCAAGGAAAAGAAGAAGAAATAGAGTTTTCCCATATTTATGACGAAAATCTAAACGAACTAGAATGTGCTAGACATCCTAGAGAAATAATAAAAATAAAAACAAAAACTAACTACCCAGAAAATTCCATGATACGTATTAAATTTTAGTATCCCCCTTGACAAAAGGCTCAAAAAATAGTATCCTTTTAGTTAGTTTAAATTTGAGAGGTGATAAACATGTCTGAAAGAAAAAAAATATTTTTAACTCAAGAAGGATATGATGAAATAAAAGAAGAATTAGATTATCTAATTAATACAAAAAGGCCAGAAAATATCGTGGCTATAAAAGAAGCAAGAGCACTAGGAGATTTATCAGAAAATGCCGATTATGACGCTGCTAGAAACGAACAAGCAGAAATCGAAGCAAGAATAAAAAAACTAGAAGCAATTGTAGAAAACGTACAAATAATCGAAGAAGTATCAACAGACACAGTAGGACTAGGTAACACAGTAAAAATATCATACGTTGATGACGAAGATGACTTAGACGAATACAAAATAGTAGGAAGCCAAGAAGCAGATCCGTTCGAAAGCAAAATATCAAACGAATCACCAATAGCAAAAGCCCTACTAGGCCACAAAAAAGGAGAAATCGTCGAAGTAGAAAGTCCAAACGGAAGTTACGAAATAAAAATTATAGATATAGCATAAGAACTAGCAATAGTTCTTTTTCTTAAAGAAGGTGAATTATATGGAAGAATTAAGCAAAAAAGATGTCATAACAATGAAACTGTTACATTACTTTATAACAGATCAAAACTATAGCCCGGTTGTACTCCACGGAGCACAAAATGAAATATGGTTAGAAAATATGCACAGCAATTACAAAATAGTAAGAATCGTATCAGGATACATTCATAACAACGAACAATTAGAGTTCGATACATTCAAAACAAGAAAAATAGTCAAAAACATCAAGAAAAAAACACTAAATCTTAACATGCCAGTACTTAGTATTTTTATAGATCTAGGAGACAACGTAAACCTAAAACATGAAAAAGATATAGATTTCATCTCACTAAATAATATAAAAGATATAAAAAAATATGACTTTCTATATAATTACTTTCCAGATATAGATAAAAAACTAAAATTCACAGAAAAAGGAATGAATCTTTTCTTAAAAATAACCGAAGATATAAACCAAAAAAACCTAGAAGAAGCAAGAAAAGTAGATGAAATGTTTAAACCAAAAAAACCAATAATGACCTATGCCCTAATAGCAATAAATATATTCATCTTCCTAATAGGAATCCTTTTCAACTTGCAAGATACTTTAATAAATCTATTCGCCAACTATGGACCATTAGTAACCGAAGGAAAACAATATTATAGACTATTAACATCAATGTTCCTACATGCTAATATATTTCACATAGGATTCAATATGTATGCTCTATATCTACTAGGATCACAAGCCGAAGGCTTCTTTGGAAAAACAAAATTCCTAATAATATATCTGCTAAGTGGAATAACAGGAAGTATGCTTTCCATACTATTAAACCAAGGAGCAGTCTCAGTCGGAGCAAGTGGAGCCATATTCGGTATCCTAGGAGCACTCCTATACTTTGGTTTTAATTACCGTGTATACTTAGGAAATACCCTAATAAAAGAAATAGTACCAGTAATCCTAATCAACTTAGCCTTTGGTTTTGCCATGACCGGAGTAGACAACTATGCCCATATCGGTGGACTAATCGGAGGAATAACAACAGCCATGGCCGTAGGATTCTACAAAGAAAACAACAAACAAGATAGAATAAACGGAATAATAATAACAACACTACTATTAGCATTCCTAGTATTTATGAACTTTTTCTATCAATAAAATGTAAAACTCTAAAAAATATAGAGTTTTTTTCATATAACAAAACAAAAATATGATATAATTACCATTAGGAGTAAAAAAATATTATGAAAGATGAAAACAATAAAAAAAATATAAAAAATATAAACAATACAAAAATAATCTTTATCGACATAGATGGAACCCTAGTAAATAACAGAAAAAGAATAACACTAAAAACTAGAAAAGCCATCAAACAAGTCGTAGATAAAGGAATATACGTAGTCCTAACATCAGGAAGAGACATCCTTCACACCATAGACAAATCAAAAAGAGCACTAGCCTCAAACATAATAATATCATCAAATGGATCAGAAATATGCGACTACAAACAACAAAAACTAATCTACAAAAATAACATATCAACAGAAAAAGTATATCAAATATGGGATTACTGTAACAAAAAACACATAGGTATAATGATAAAATCCTTCGAAGGAAAACTAATAAACAAATACCTAATCGGAAAAGATAAAGAAAATGGAATTATAATAACAAACAAAAAAGAATTAAAAAACATCCTAGTATCACAAATAATATTCATAAGTAACGACATAGAACTAATCTTAAGCACCAAAGAATTTATACAAAGCCTAGATCTATCTGTAAACCATTACTCAAACAGTTTCCTAGATGCAACCATATCAGATAGATATAGCCTAGACATAAATAACAAAGGAGTATCAAAAGGCGAAGGAGTAAAAAAACTTCTAAAACACCTAAACATATCAAAAGAAGAAAGTATGTGCTTCGGAGACTATTACAACGACCTAGATATGTTTAAAGCCTGTAACATCAAAGTAGCCATGGGAAACGCTTGCAACGAACTAAAAAAAGAAGCAGACTATATAACAGATACAAATAACAAAAATGGAGTAGCAAACTTTCTAAACAAATATTTTAAGGAGGAAAAATAATGGACTTAATAATAATAATACTCCTAATAGTAGGAGTCGTAGTAATCTACAAAGACGTAAAATTCGTAACATACCTAATAGGAATACTAGAAATATTCTTTAGACTAATACACTACATCGGAGATAACATAACCTTCATAAACCTAAACCCATTTGTAAACAAATACATACCATCCTCACTATTTAGCATAATAGAAAAATACACAAGTGGAGTAGTATGTACCATAATATCTTGGTTACTAGTCGCAGTATTCATCATGTTCCTAGTATATTTAGTAAACTATCTAATAAAGAAAAAATAAATCCCTTGTACAAAACCAAAAAATAGTATATAATAAACCCTGTGAAGGAGAGATATATATGAAAAAAGATAACGTTTTTGAAGAAATAGTAAAAATATCAAAAGAAGAATTTCAAAATGCCATCGACAAAGCATTTGAAAATAAAAAAAGTAACATAAAAATGGACGGATTCAGAAAAGGAAAAGTACCAAAAGATGTATACTTTAAAAAAGTAGGAAAAGAAAGTCTATACATGGATGCTATAGATATAGTTTTACCAGATGCATATGACAAAGTAATGAAAAACTATAAACCAATCATAGATCCAAAAGTAGAAATAAATAAAATGGACGAAGAAGGCGTAGAATTCAAATTCATCATAACAACTATGCCAAAAGTAGAAATCAAAAAATACAAAGGATTAAACATCAAAAAACCAGAAGTAAAAGTAACAGATGAAGAAATAGAACACGAAATGGGACACCTAGTAGAAAGATTTACAGAACTAGTAATAAAAGAAGATGGCGAAGTAGAATTAGGAGACGTCGCAGTAATAGACTTCGAAGGATTCAAAGATGGAACACCATTCGAAGGAGGAAAAGGAGAAAACTATTCATTAGAAATAGGATCAAATACATTCATCCCAGGTTTTGAAGATCAAGTAATCAAAATGAAAAAAGGTGAAGAAAAAGAAATCAAAGTAACTTTCCCAGAAGATTATCATCAAGAAGACCTAAAAGGAAAAGACGTAACATTCAAAGTAAAAGTACATGAAATAAAAGAAAAGAAAGCCAGAGATTTCGATGAAGAATTCTTTGAAGACCTAGGTTTAGAAGGAGTAGACTCAGAAGAAAAACTAAAAGAAGAAATCAAAGAAAACATAAAAGCTGCTAAAGAAAGAGAAGCAGAAAACAACTTTATCGAAGAAGTACTAGCAAAAATAGCAGAAAACACAACAGTAGAAATTCCAGAAGAACTAGAAGAAGATGAAATAAACCACATGATGAAAAACTTCGAAGAACAAATAAAAATGCAAGGAATGTCTCTAGAAGTACTTTACGAAATGACTAAATCAAACGAAGAAAAACTAAGAGAACAAATGAATGAAGAAGCACACAAACACGTACTTTATAGAATGATTCTAGAAACAGTAAAAGACTTAGAAAAAATAGAAGTAACAGACAAAGAACTAGAAGAAGAACTAGAAAAATTAGCAAAACAATATAACGTTACAAAAGAAGAATTCCTAGATATGTACGGAGAAAAAGAAATGCTAAGATACGAAATAGAAGTTAAAAAAGTACTAGAACTTCTTACAAAAGAAAACGAAAAATAAGCGAAAAGCTTATTTTTTCTATAAAGGAGTAAACCTATGGAAAATATTATATTAATAAAATACGGAGAACTAACAACAAAAAAAGACAACAGAAAACAATTTATAAACATACTAAGTAACAACATAAACGAAAAAATAAAAAAATATAATGCAAAAATAACCAAAGACAGATCAAGAATGTATATAACATTCCAAGAACAATACCAAAAAGACATAATAAAAGTCCTAAAAAATACCTTTGGAATTCATGCGTTTAATATCGTTTATAAAGCAAATACTAATACTATAGATATATGTAACGAAACATTAAAACAACTACAAAAAGAAAATTTCAAAACATTCAAAGTAGTAACAAAAAGAAGAGACAAATCATTCCAAACACCAAGTATGGATTTCAACAAAGTAGTAGCAACCCATATCTTAAAAAATATAAAAGATATAAAAGTAGATGTACATAATCCAGACATATATATAAATATAGAAATAAACAAAGAAGAAACATATATCTATTTTAACGAAATAAAAGGACTCGGAGGATATCCAGTATCAGTCGCAGGAAAAGGCTTATTAATGCTATCCGGAGGAATAGATTCACCAGTCGCAGGATACCTATCATTAAAAAGAGGAATAAAAATAGAAGCAATTTACTTCGAAGCGTTACCACATACCAGCCTAAACGCAAGAGAAAAAGTAATAAACCTAGCCAAAGAATTACTAAAATATTCCTCAAACTTTAACCTATATGTAGTACCAATAACCAAATTACAAGAAGAAATATATCAAAAAATAGATAGTACCTACATGATAACTATCCTAAGAAGAATGATGTATCGCATAAGTGAACAAATAGCAAGAAAACATAAAGATTTAATCCTAATAAATGGAGAATCCGTAGGACAAGTAGCATCCCAAACACTAACAAGTATGAACGCAATAAACGAAGTAGTAAAAATACCAGTAATAAGACCAGTCGGATGTTTTGATAAATTAGAAATAATAGATATAGCAAAAAAAATAAATACATACGAAACAAGTATATTACCATATGAAGACTGTTGTACAATCTTCGTACCAAAACATCCAGTAATAAATCCTAAAATAGAAAAATGTAAAGAATACGAAGAAAAAATAGATTATCAAAGTCTTATCGAAGAAGCAATAAAAGAAACAAAAACAATAAAAATAGAAAACAAAAACGATTTCGAAGACTTACTATAAATAAAAAAATTATACAGGCATAAATTACCAATCAAAATAACGTATGAAAAGACAAAATTTTCACATTCTATAAATGTATAGGAGGTGAAAATAATGAACCAAGCAAACAATAATAGTAATAAACTAGTTGTTCCAGGAGCTAAACAAGCTATCGACAGTATGAAATACGAAATAGCTAGAGAATTTGGTGTTAATCTAGGACCAGATGCAACATCAAGAGCCAACGGATCAGTTGGAGGAGAAATCACAAAACGTTTAGTTGAAAGAGGAATGTCTCAATTAAGTGGTTATTCAAATAAATAATAAAAAAACCAAAAAGTGCTCAAAATGAGTGCTTTTTATTTTAAAAAAAACACCAATATGCTATAATTAATATGTAAAACAAAAATAAAAGAGGTGTTAAACATGAAAATAGTAGTTTTAGCAGGAGGTCTAAGTCCAGAAAGAGACGTATCATTATCATCAGGATCTCTAATAGCTAATTCATTAATAAAAAGTGGGTATGATGTGATG
>CAVGVM010000109.1:0-11575 GCA_963632645.1 Lachnospiraceae bacterium
CCTTCACCCGCACCACAAGAACAAAAAACTCATTTGAGTTTAACTATAAATGCTAACTAGAAATAGTTAGTTTTTTTATCTTTAAAACCTAATTTTATAAAAATTGAAAAATTTAAACTTTTATTGTCCCATGAACAAAGAAAAATCAAATACACTAGAGCAATTAAAAGCTCTAAAAACATTAATAGATAACAAAAGAGAACTAAAAAAAAAATAGACAAACAAATGAAAGAAAATCAAAAAGATTGTAACCACATAGTAGTATACCTAGGTTATGATGAAGACAATAGTTTTTGTACATGTCTATTATGCGAAAAAGATGGACCAAAATCAAACTACAAAATTATAAATGCCACAAAATTCAAAAAGCCACTATATGGTGATGGAGAAACATACAAAAACAGAGCACGTAGACTGAAAGAAGTACAAAATATAGCATTAAGAATATCAAGAAAAAATCCAGAAATAACAGAAATCGAATTAATCGAAGAAATTACTAGTGTCATTGAAAAAGATGTAAATACGCAAAAACAAACACAAACAAAAGGTAAACAACTAACAAGAAAATAATTAAAAAACAAGAAAAACATATTACCAAACAAAACATAATATGTTTTTTTATATACAATTCTCATAACAAAAAAAATTAAAGTTAACAAAAATTTTATAATAATTTTCTATTGCTATTGCCAAAACTTTATTATATAATACTAACTCTAAGGGGGAATATAATATGAAAAACAAAGAATTAGAATTACCTATTACAAAAGAAAATATTGATTTTGAAACATTACTTAATCTAATAACTCTTAATGATGAAGAAAAAATATTAAATAGCAATGCAAACACCACTAATAGAAAAAATCTATTAGAATACCAAAACTATAAAAACTTAGACAAACACATTGATAAATACTTAAAACTAATGCAAAGAAACAAAAAAGCAATATTTACAAAAGAAAATAACAGCCAAGAAAACGACTATAAAGCCATTGCTATAAATAAAAAACCACATGGAAAAGATTTGTTGCTTCATATATCACCAGATGACAAAAACTTATATTTAATAGTAAATGAATTAATTCAGCAAGGATTAACAAATGAAAAAGGACTATATTTTAAATACACCAGAGAAAACGTCAAAGATAAAATAGTTATATTTTTAGAAGACAAAGAAGATTATGAAGATAAGATTAATATCCTTAACCAAATAAAAAACAAATACCCTTTTGCCTTCGAAAATCTTGATAAATCCTTAACTTGGTTTAACGAAACAGAAATACCAGGAGTATTCGCAGATATTAATAAACCCATTAAAAAACAAAATGGAAATGCTTTCGTATCAAATGAAACCATAACAAAAACTGCTCTAGAAGAAGCAAAAACCCTACTTTACTTTACATTTGGAGAAACAGATCTAAAAGAAAACACACCACTTAAAGATTATAATAAACAATATTTACTATTATTATTTAAAAAAATATGTCTAGAAGTATTCGAAAGATATGGACTACTATTTTCCAATAAAAAATATAACACTACAAAAAGTCTTGAATTTCCAGGAATAAATCAATCACTAAATCATAGCCTTACTTTCAATGAAAAAGAAAACACTTTAGAATATGGTAAAAGAAAATGTCATAACATATTTAAATTCTACCAAATACCATTAAAATATAACTCTATAACAAATATATATGACAATCTAAAAGATTATAATAGCTTTGATTTAGATATTGATACCTATAATAGAAGAATTAAAAAATGTAATAACAATAAAAATAAAATTAAAAGTTTAAAATAATAAAACAAAAAAACTCTATCAACCAATAAATAGAGTTTTTTTATTACTTATCTTTAGAAAATTTATCTCCTTCTAAAACATCATATGCTTCTAACAAATTACCAGGAAAAGCGTAAATCTTAGCATCATTCTTCTTTTGTTCTGATATAGTTATTTTTATCAAATTATCTATTAACTCCTCAGTATCCATCTTCTTAGCCATCCATAAATAACTTGCTAAATCACCAGGTATTGTATTTATCTCATTTATAAATATTTTCTTATTCTTATCATCTATCAAAAAGTCTATTCTTGCAACACCACTACACTCTATCGCTTTAAAAGTCTTCAAAGCATAAGTCTTCATATCTGCTATCATTTCCTTAGAAATTATAGGATTACATTTCTTTTCATCTTTATGAGTCTTTCTATAACCCTCAACATACTTTTCTTTAAATGAATAAAATTCAGAATTTGTATTAATTTCCTCGATCTCAGAAACAGATTGCTTCTCAACATTTCCTAAAACACTTATATTAGCCTCTTTAACATTAGAAACTTGTTCCTCAACTATTATCTTCTTATCAAATTGAATAGCCTCTTTAATTGCCTTAGCAAGTTCCTTTTCATCTTTTACCAAACTTATGCCAATAGAAGATCCCAAAGAAGCAGGTTTTACATATATAGGATATTTTAAAGTACCAATCTTATCAAGTACTTCTTTTTTATTCTTTTCATATTCAAAATCATAAAACCAAACATACTTACAAACTGGTATTTTATTATATTCAAGTAATTGCTTTTGAACCACTTTATCTTGTCCTATAGCAGAAGCAAGCACCCCAGATCCTACAAAAGGTACTCCTAACATATTAAGATATCCTTGTAATGAACCATCCTCTAAATAAGCACCATGTCCAATAGGCATAACCATATCTATAACACAAATATTCTTCTTAAAAAATCCTTGTGATTCCAATATAAAACTCTTACCTCTTTTTACTAAAGACACCTTCTTAGCATATCTCTTAACTAAATCAATATCTCTATAATGTAATATATCTTTTAAATGTTCCCCAGTATACCAAGTATTATCTTTATCTATATATATAGGTACAACTTTATACTTACTATCATCCAAATTATACATTGCTTCAACAGCAGATATTATACTTATTTCATGTTCAACACTTTTTCCGCCAAAAATTACTCCAATATTTAATCTCATTTTAATACACATCCTTACTAACAAATTATAACAAAACATTTAAACACAAACAATAAAATTTACATAATTTAACACGATTATAACAATTATTTACATATCACCGGCAATAGCATATAAAGAAACCTCATCAACATTATACCACTTTATATCATCAAATTGATTATTAAAAAAAGTATATTGTCTCTTAGCATAATGTCTAGAATTCTGTTTTATCTTTTCTATCGCTTCTTCTTTACTAAGTTCTCCTTTAAAATAAGAAAATAATTCCTTATATCCAATAGCCACATTTAATGCTCTTTTATCATCATTCTTAACAAATAAAGATCTAGCCTCATCAATCAAACCATTACTTATCATTTGATCCACTCTATTATTAATTATTTGATAAAGATGATCTCTATCTCTAGTTAAACCAATTATTTTAAAATCATACAATTTCTTATTTTTATTTTCATTTTCATCAAAAGTATAATCATATAACAAAGCCTTTATATAAAGCCCAGTTCCCCCAACTATAACTATATTTCTATCATTAAACTTATTAAGTAACTTTCTACCCATTTGTTGATATTTAAAAGCATTAAATTCATCACTTACACTTACTATATCAAATAAATAATGTGGTACCCCTTCCATTTCTTCTTCCTTAATCTTAGCAGTTCCAATATTTAATTCCTTATAAACTTGCATACTATCAGCATTAAAAACCACAGCATCCAGCTTCTTAGCAAGCATAACACTTAATTTTGTCTTTCCCACTCCAGTGGGTCCTACTACTACATAAATCATCTAAAAATCACCTTTTCTATAGAATAACATTTTACTTTTTCCTTGTCAAATAAGGATTTTCCCTTGACTTTTACCAAGTAAGACTATATAATTATTACTGCATACACATTGAAGCAGCAAATTTTATATTTTGAAACGTGTTTATCATAAATTGTAAGTAACCTGCTGCTTGGCGAAAGCATAAGAGTTAAACACCCTTTAAAATAGTAAAATCATTTTCAATGTTTATGAAATAAACTTTGAAAGGAGAAAAATATGTCAAGATATACTGGACCTAGTTACAAAAAAGCTCGTCGTACTGGTTTCTCTTTATTAGAAAATGGTAAAGAACTTACTCGTAAACCATACGGACCTGGTGCTCATGGTCAAGACAGAAAAAGAAGACCTTCTACTTATGGAATCCAACTTAAAGAAAAACAAAAAGTTAGATTCATGTATGGACTTAACGAAAGACAATTCGTTAAAACATATAAAGAAGCAGGTAAAATGCAAGGTATTCATGGTGAAAACCTATTAAAATTACTTGAATCTAGATTAGATAACTTAGTTTATCGTATAGGTTTTGCTTCAACTAGAAGAGCTGCTAGACAACTTGTAAACCATGGTCATATAACTGTTAATGGTAAAAAAGTTAATATTCCATCTTACAGATGTAAACCTGGAGATGTTATTACATTAAAAGAACAATCTGTAGACCACAAAGCAGTTAAAGAAGCTTTATCTAAGGTTATTAAAAGAGTTGAATTCGTAACTTTTGATGATAAGAAAAATGCTGGGACTTTTATTAGACTTCCTGAAAGAAGTGAACTTAACCCAGAAATTAATGAAGCTCTAATCGTTGAATATTATAACAGATAAAAATCAGAACAATTTCGTTCTGATTTTTTTATTTCCCTAAATGTAAATTTATAGCATCAATAGAATATGAATTATTAGATTGAGCAGGTACAAAAACCACATAATCTATATCATACTTATCTACATAATAACCAATAGAATGACCACTCTTATTGTGTCTATAATCAACAGAAAGCATCCTATTATAACTAGGTACAGCAAGAGCCTCTAAAATATTAGTATAAGATGAACCAACAAACATAATATTCTCACCCTTTATGTTTCTTTCAACTCTAGTATAAGCCATATCATTACCCATATATGCAGTAGCATAACTATTACCTTTACCAAATACCTTTATCCTACTTAACTTACCATTTTCATATCTTTTATAATTTATTTCTTCTCTAGGAGTTAAATATAAATCCTCAGGCTTAGATTTAATAGTTTGACCAAATTGTCTATTAAACGAACCATTAACTATAGTCTTATTAACCTTAAACTCTTTCTCTAAATCATATGTTTTAGTATTAGTATACTTATTAATCTCTTTATACAAAAGATAAGCACATCTAGGAGTTATATGATGATCATTAGAATAATAACAATCATAAATATTATTTTTCTTATAAACATCATAAGCATCTATAAAAATAATATCATCAGACAAAGTCTCCTTAGCAACCTTAACTTGCTTTTTATATATATTCTCACTAGAAACATAAGTTCCAGGTAAATCCTTAGTCATATAAGCATCTTTTCTAGGAATTGATAAAAATATAAACTTAGCATTAATTTTCTTACTTTCCTTATTTACATTTTCTATAGTATCCCTTAAATTCTTATAATACGTATCATTAGGATCCTTCTGTGCTGCAGAATAAAGTTGCTTATGCTTACCCTTAACAGCAGTACCACTATATCTTTGAAATTGAAAAAGAAAATAACCCTTAACCAAATAATTCCTAAGCTCTAACTGATCAGAAAAAGCACTAGTTAAATCATCATAATATTTCTTCTTATACAAATTATCTATTGTAAAATCTGGAAACGTAGCAAGTTTCCTTTTTTCTACCTCACTAACCTTTTTATCATTAAAAATAGTGGTTATCATAAAGAAGAATATTATTATCATAAAACAAACAACAAATACTTTTTTTATTTTATCTTCACTCATAATATTCCTCCTTAAAACCTAAAATATATAAATGGATTATAACTTGAATATGCTAAAAACATAATTGTTATTATAAATATTACTATTAATCCCAAATAATGAATTATATTAAGTATAAACTTTAACTTTTCATTTTTAGCAGAACTAATCTTCTCTACCAACTTATAATAAACTGGAGTAGAGAAAATTATAGCCAAAATAAAGTATACATAATAACTTTCTAAATATATAAGTATCTCATTAAAAGACATTGCACTAAAATTAAATGAGAATAAAGCATTAAAATAATGTTTTAAAAGTTCCATACTATCACATCTAAATATAATCCATCCAAAATATATTATCACAATAGCATATACATGCCTTAAAAAATTTGGTAACTTATCTAAAAATTTATTTAAAACAAACTTTTCTAATATTAAAAATATAAAATAATATAATCCCCATAAAACAAAATTCCATTCTGCTCCATGCCAAAATCCAGTAAGAAGCCAAACAACTAACATATTTATTATTTGTCTTTTAATACCTTTTCTATTTCCACCAAGAGGAATATATATATAATCCCTAAACCAAGTAGATAAAGAAATATGCCAACGTCTCCAAAACTCAGTTATACTCTTAGAAATATATGGAAAATTAAAGTTTTCCAAAAACTTAAAACCAAATACTCTACCAAGTCCAATAGCCATATCAGAATAAGCAGAAAAATCAAAATATATTTGGAACATATAAGCAATACCACCAAGAATAGCAACTGGAGTACTAAGTTCATTTAAACCAAAAATTGTATCAGCAAGTAATCCCATCTGATTAGCAATTATTACTTTCTTAGCAAGACCTAAAATAAATCTTTTTATACCTTCAGAAACATCATTAAAAGTTTCTTTTCTATTCTTAAGTTCATTCTCAATAGTCTCATACCTAACAATAGGACCCGCCACCAGCTGGGGAAACAAAGAAACATATAAAAGAAGCGTTAAAAAATTCTTTTGTAATTTCACCTTATCTCTATATACATCTATAACATAACTCATAGCCTGAAAAGTATAAAAAGATATTCCAATCGGAAGCACTATCTTAGGAATACTAATCTTAAAACCAAAAATATTATTTACATTTTCCAAAAAGAAACCAGTATACTTAAAATATACAAGCACTAAAATATTACAAGTTATAGTAAGTATCAAAAATAATTTATTCTTACTAGTTTTATGAATCAAAATAGCACCCACATAATCTATAAGCACTACAGCCAAAAGAACTAATAAAAACTTAGGACCCCCAAAAACATAAAAAACTAAACTAAAAAATAGTAAAACATAATTTTTAAGTTTCCTAGGAGAAAGAAAATAACATAACAAAACAAGTGGTAAAAACAAAAACACAAATATAGCACTACTAAATACCATAATACACCTCCTAGAAATTAAACATTAACCATTCAGGTTTAACAAGCATAAGTATTCCAATAATAATCATAATTAATCCTCCAATTAAATGCGAATACTTACTATATTTATTACTAATCGCAGTAATCTTCAAAGTCTTCATAGCAACAAAAAATACAATTAAATCATCAATCAAAAAGAAAATTATATAAAGAATAATATATAAAATATTCTTAATACCAGTAACATTATTATAAGCAAGAATTTGAGTAAACATAACTGGAAGGCCCAAAGAACATAAAAGTTCTATTAAATTAACACTAACAGCAAGAAAAACTATTCCAACAAGAGCCAAAACAAAACTCTTATTAGAGACAATCTTCTTTATTCTAGTCATGATTCTTCTTCGCTTATTCTTATCAACCACATCACAACCAACATCCTTAGTTTTAAAATACCTATAAACATTAACTATTCCAAAAGCAAGAGCAAAAAGAGCAATTAATATCTGCAAAACCTTTATACCACTTATAAATACTGCTACCTTAAGAAAACTCATCATAAATAGAAAATATATAAAAGCACTAGTAAATAAGAAAGTACATCCTAAAATCCACATTTTCTTTCTACTAGGATAATCAAACAACATAGTTATCAAAAAGATCAAAACCCACATAGCACAAGGATTAAATCCATCAACTAATCCAATTATAACTGCAATAACAGGTAAAGACATATCCTTTAAATCAATAGTAGTATTAAAAACATCTAACTTCGTATTTGGAGTATCTTCTTTCTTTGTATAATCAGATAAATCTGCCTCCTTCTTAGAAGGATCAAAACTAGAATTACTATCCTGTTTACTTTCCTTTATCTTACCTTCAACTATTCCAAGAGTAATTCCTAGATTATCGTTATAATCATTATTTTTAGCCTTTATAATGGCCCTGTCTACCTTTCCTTCCCAAGTAGAACCCTCAGAATAACCTTGATAAACTTCCTCTCCTATCACAAAATATGGAACACCTTTAGCTTCCTCACCAGTTACATTTTCAACCTTTTTCCATAACTCTTGATTTTCCTTATTATTCCAAACCTCATATTTATATACTGTAACATTCTTATCAGAAGAATACTCACTATCTAAATACTCCTCAAGTGCTGCACAATGAGGACATCCATCACCATAAAATAAATAAATATTCACATTCTCATTAGCACTCACCCCAAAAGGAATAAAAAGAAACATAAATATAATTACATAAAATAAATTTCTAAACACCTTCATTACAATACCTCTTTTAATTTATTTTCTATATCCTCATAAGATACTTCTCCAACTAAACGAGAAACCTCAGTGCCATCCTTTTCAAAAATTAGTACAGGAAGAATAGTACCCACTTCATAACTATAATCATCAAAATCATAATCCACTTCTTTAACATAAATCTTATAATTTTCCAAAATTTTTTCTAAAACATTATTAACTATAATACAAGATGTACATCCTAAAGAAGATATTTTTACTATTTGCATTCTACCCACTCCTTAAGTTTATTAATAAATATATCAAGTTCCTCCTTAGTAGTTTTATAAGAAAGACTAACCCTTACCGAAGTCTCAGCCCTTTCCATATCACCATAAAGTTCATTAATAACAATAGAATAACTACCACTAGAACAAGCAGTTTTACTTGATATATAAATATCATTATCAGAAAAATACTTCAAAGTATCCTCACTATTCTTTCCCATAATACTAAAATTCAAAATATGAGGAATACAATTATCACCAGAATTTATCAAAACAAAAGACTTAATTCTATCTCTTAAATAATTATTCAAATCCTTAACATATTCATATTTCAAATCAAAATCACAAAGAGCCTCATCAATAGCAACACCAGAAGATGCAATAAGTCCCGTCTGAGGCGTTCCACTTCTATATATACTAACAGCCTTTCCACCATTAATTAAAGGAACTAGCCTAATATTCTTTTTAATAACAAGACCACCAATTCCCTTAAAACCAAAAATCTTATGAAGAGAAAAACTAGCCAAATCTATATTATCAAAAGAAACAGAAACCTTCCCCAAAGCCTGAGTAATATCACTATGAAATATAACATTAGGATATTTCTTAAGAAACTTACCAATCATATCAATATCTTGAATAATACCAGTCTCAGAATTAACACATCCAATAGAAACAAGCGTTGGTTCAGAAGTAATTAAGCCCTTCAAATCATCCATATCTACCAAACCATCATTAAGTTTAACAAAAGATACCCTCTTACCCTTAGTTTGTAAATAACCACAAGGCGTAGTAATAGAAGAATGTTCAAGTTTAGTAGTAATAATATGAGAAACATTCAAACCCTTAAGCACAGTATTATTAGATTCACTAGCACCACTAGTAAATATAAGTTCATTCTTATCAATACCAAATAAACCAGTTATATCAGCAATAGACTTATCAATAACCTCCTTAGAAGAAATACCAAGTTTATGCATAGAATTAGGATTAGCAAAATAATTACTAACAACGCTATTAAATTTATCTAAAACACTATCACTAACCTTAGTAGTAGCACTATAATCTAAATATATCATAATACATCACCCTAATAATTATATCACAAGGAATAAAACAAGTACTATAAAAATTAAATATTAATAACAAATTTCATAAAATTTTCAAAAAATAACAGAACAAACAAAAAACAATCTCTATTTTTATAAAATAAAATATGCCATAACAAAAAAAACTACTTTTTCAAGTAGCAATTCCTATATCATAGATTTCCTTGTAAATACCTCAACATCCTTATCAACATAAACATATACTTTTCCTTCCATAACTGTCTTTACAAACCCAAATCCATTTATAACTATATCTTCATGAAACTTTAAATCTATTTCTTTTCTACACAAATCCTGTAAAGTATTATGTCTCTTACCATTTATTCTCTTAACACTTATATTATTAGAAGCAAAAACAGTAAAACTATTTCTTTCTCCTTCAATATAATCTATTCTCAAAAAATTCTCAAAAACAAGAGCCTGTCCCCTTTTTATTTGATAAGTCTTAGGCTTTATCTCCTTCTTAGAAGATAACTTCTTTATATCACTATTATCTATATAATTAATTATACTATGTCTATCAACAAGTCCTGGTGTATCTATCAAATAAAAATCTTTAAAAGGAATCTTAATCTCATCTAAAGTAGTCGAAGGCATACTAGATATAGTAATTAATGACTTATCAATAGAATAATTCTCAATTAACTTATTAATCAAAGTACTCTTTCCAGCATTAGTATTCCCCACCACATAAACATTCTTATAAACTCTATATTTCTTTATAACCCTCATAAGCCTATCTAAATTATAATTCTTATTAGCACTTATAATAATCTTATCAATAAATACATCCTCAAAATTACTATCAATATAATCAAGTATCTTCTTATCTGTAACAGATAAAGGCAACATATCTTTCTTATTTAAAACAAGTATAACCTTATTATCTTTTAAATACTGCTTTATACTTTCTAAATGATTGGGTAAAGAAATTAAATCTACTACATAAAGTACTAAAGAGTTAGTCTTACCAACATCCTCAATTATTTTAACATATTCATCATTAGACTTCGTAACTATCTCATATTCCCCATAATTCTTTAGTCTAAAACATCTCTTACACAAATCCTTACTTATATCATTAGTATACCCCTCAAGTAAAACATTATTATCTTGAAGCCTAACACCGCATCCCTTACAATATTTAATCATAATATTTACCTCTTTCTATATGATTTTTCTTTTGTATTATCAATTCAAATACCCTATTTACTTTAGTCCAAATATGTTCATTATTAGTTATAGGATCAATTAAAATAGAAAAATAACCCATTTTATTAGCACCCCATACATCTGTTATTAACTGATCCCCTATCATAGCAATCTGTTCATTTTTAATATCTTTAAATCTAAGTCTCTTATAACCACTCTTAAAAGGTTTCCAAGCATGTCCTATATAAGGAAGAGCTAACTTACCACAAACCAAATTAAGTTTAGAACTATTAAGACTATTAGAGACTATATATATAATAAAATCAGACTTTAAACTATTCAAAAACTTCAAAGTTTTCTCATCTATAACATTATTACCCTTTTCAATAATAGTATTATCAAAATCAAATAACAATACTTTTATATCAGAATCTTTTAATTTCTTATAATCTATTTCAAATATATTTTTAACATACATATTAGGTATAAACTTACTCATCATATCACCTACTTAATTATATCATACGGCAGACTATGTCCGCAACCTAACCAATTCAAAATTTCATAAAAAAAGCA
>CAVGVM010000110.1:0-4524 GCA_963632645.1 Lachnospiraceae bacterium
ATAGGAACCTCTACCCCTAAATCTCCTCTTGCTACCATAATACCATCTGAAACCTCTACAATTTCATCAATATTTTCAATACCAGTCATACTTTCAATCTTAGAAATAAGTTTAATATCTTCTCTTCCTTGTTCCTTTAAAATATCTCTAACCTTCAAAACATCTTCCTTACAAGAAACAAAAGATAAAGCAATAAAATCACCATCATGCTTACAAGCATAAACTATATCTTCATAATCAACATCATTAATAAACGGAATATTAAGTTTAACATTAGGAACATTTAAACTCTTCTTATTACCAAGAACTCCTCCACTTATTATCATACAATTAATATACTCAGCATTTACCTCTATAACCTCAATCTTCATAAGACCATTTTCAAGTAAAATAACATTACCAACCTCTAAATCATCTAAAACACTAGGATAGTTAACAGAAAAACGTTCCTCATTACCAACAACTTCTTCCCTAACAATCTTAATAGTCTTACCAGGTACTAAATTAATTTCACCATTTTCTAAAACACCATTCCTAAATTCAGGCCCCTTAGTATCATATAAAATAGCAATATTCTTATTTAACTTTTCTCTAACTTCCTTAACAGTTGCAACAGCCTTTTCTCTTTCAGATATAGTAGCATGAGAAAAATTTATTCTTGCCACATTAGCACCATTTATAACCATTTTCTCAAATACTTCTGGACTATTGCTAGCAGGTCCAATACTTGTAATTATCTTAGTTTTCTTCATTATTATCAACCTTTACTATATTTTCTATTTTTAAAACTAAATCCTCTAACTTAACATCAGAAACTTCATCACTATCACGAAGTTTAAACTCAATCACCCCATCATTATAACCTTTACCAACAGTAATTCTAATAGGAATACCAATTAAATCCATATCATTAAACTTAACCCCAGGTCTTTCATTTCTATCATCAAGTAAAGTATCAATTCCCTTATTATTAAGTTCATCATACAAATTATTAGCATATAAACTAGCATCTTCATCTTTATTAAGAAGAACAATTGAAACCTTAAAAGGCGCTATAGCAAGAGGCCAAACAAGACCCTTATCATCACTTTTTTGTTCTACAACACTAGCAAGAACTCTCTCAAGTCCCAAACCATAACATCCCATCATAGGATACCTTTCCTTATTATCTTTATCTAAATAAGTAAGTCCCATACTCCTAGAATACTTATCACCAAGTTTAAAAGTATTACCAACCTCAATACCCTTCTTAAACACAAGATGAGAACCACAACGAGGACACAAATCACTTTCCTTAACCTCTTTTATATCACTAACAACATAATCATCAATATCACTAACATTAACATTAATATAATGATAATCAGTCTTATTAGCACCCACTAAAAAGTTTTTCATCAAAAGAACATCCTCATCCAAAATAACTGGAATATCAAGTCCAATAGGACCAGCAAAACCAACCTTAGCACCCGTAATTTCTTCAACCTCCAAAGAAGAAGCAAGAACAATATTCTTACCATTAACACACTTCATAACTTTAAGTTCATTAACATCATGACTAGCAGGAATAACACAAGCATAAAACTTATCATCAATCTTATATATTAAAGTCTTAGTAAGTTTCTCAATATCAAAACCTTGACCAGTCAAATCATCAATTACACCAACACTAGGAGTATTAATAAGTTCCTTAGAAAGCTCTTTTTCAGAAGAAGCAGAAATTCCTGTCTTACATTCACAAACCTCAATATTAGAAGCAAAATCACAAGAATCACATAAAACCACAACATCTTCACCAATATCAGTAATAGCTTGAAATTCTTCCGATAAAAGACCACCCATAACCCCAGTATCAGCAACAACTACTCTATAATCAAGACCAATCCTATCAAAAATATTCTTATAAGCATTAAACATCTTATCATAAGAAACACTAAGTCCTTCTTCACTAGAATCAAAACTATAAGCATCCTTCATAACAAATTCTCTTACCCTTATAAGACCATATCTAGGCCTAGGTTCATCCCTAAACTTAGTCCCAAATTGATAAATATTAAAAGGCATATCCTTATAAGATCTAATCTTCATCTTAGCAGCACTTACAAAAAGTTCCTCATGAGTTGGCCCAAGAACATAAGCCCTATTAAATCTATCCTTAAGAGAAAACATATCACTACCAAAATTATCCCTTCTTCCAGATTTAACATATACCTCCTCTGGTATCAAACAAGGCATCAAAAGTTCACTAGAACCAGCCTTATTCATCTCCTCACGAACAATCTTCTCTATATTCTTATATACCTTAAAACCAAGAGGAAGTAACATATAAACACCACTAGAAGACTTCTTAATAAAACCAGCCTTAACTAATAAATTACCACTCTTACTATCTTCATCCTTTTGATTTTCCCTTAAAGTGTAAAAAAAACTATTACTTAACTTCATCTTTACAAACACCCTTACTTTCATATTTATTTATAAAATCTTTCTTATATTCAGAAAAACTATCATCTTTTATAGACCCTCTAATCTCCTCCATAAGTTTAGTCAAAAATCTAATATTATGTATAGATAAAAGCCTACCACCAAAAGTTTCTCCTACTGTTATCAAATATCTAACATAAGCCCTAGTATAATTACGACAAGTATAACAATCACAAAACTCATCAATCGGAGTAAAATCCTCTTTAAATTTAGCATTCTTAAGATTCATCTTACCATATCTTGTAAAAGCATTACCATGTCTAGCAATCCTAGTTGGAAGAACACAATCAAAAATATCAACACCACGTTCTACTCCTTCCAAAATATCAATAGGATCACCTACACCCATCAAATATCTAAGCTTATCTTTAGGTAAATAAGGAACACTATAATCAATAGCCTTATACATATCTTCCTTACTTTCACCATCATTAGCAACTCCACCAATACTATAACCATCAAAATCAAGTTTAACAGTATTAACAGCAGAATACTTTCTTAAATCCTCATAAGCACCACCTTGAACAATTCCAAAAAGACACTGATCAGGATTACTATGAACATCCTTACCTCTCTTAGCCCACCTAAGTGTTCTCTCAACACTATTTTTCATATATTCATGACTAGCACTAGCCGGAGGGCACTCATCAAAACTCATAGCAATATCACTACCAAGCTTATTTTGAATACCAACACTCTTCTCAGGAGTTAAAAACAAATTAGAACCATCAATATGACTCTTAAACTTAACCCCCTCCTCAGAAATATCTTTAGGACTAGCAAGAGAAAAAACTTGATATCCCCCAGAATCAGTAAGCATAGGACCCTTATAATTCATAAACTTAGCAATACCTCCAGCCTTATTAACCAAATCCTCACCAGGTCTAAGCCACAAATGATAAGTATTAGCAAGAACAATCCCACAATTACAATCATAAAGTTCCTCCGGAGATAACATCTTTACACTAGCACGAGTACCCACTGCCATAAACATCGGAGTCTCATATTTACCATATTTAGTATCAATAAATCCAAGTCTAGCCTTTCCAGACTCTTTAATTAAATTATATTTTATCTTTGTCATCACTAAAATCTCCAATCATCATAGAATCTCCAAATGAGAAAAATCTATATCTATTATCAACCGCTATCTTATAAGCATTTAAAATATTATCACGCCCAGCCAAAGCCGAAACAAGCATCATAAGCGTAGATTTAGGTAAATGAAAATTAGTTATCAAACTATCAATAGCCTTAAACTTAAACCCAGGATATATAAAAATATCAGTATTACCATGACAACCACAAAACTTATCATACTTATGCATAATAGTCTCAAGAACTCTAGTAGTCGTAGTACCAACACTTATTATCTTCCTACCCTCACTCTTAGCAAGATTAAGTCTAGAAGCAGTAAAATCATCCATCTCATAATACTCACTATGCATCTTATGTTCCAAAACATTATCCACCTTAACAGGCCTAAAAGTACCAAGACCAACATGTAAAGTAACATATAAAATCTCTACACCCTTAGCACTTATCTCATCTAAAAGCCCCTTAGTAAAATGAAGACCCGCAGTAGGAGCAGCACTCGATCCATTAACCTTAGAATAAACAGTTTGATACCTTTCCCTATCCTCAAGCTTTTCATGAATATATGGTGGAAGAGGCATAGTACCAAGTTCCTCTAAAATCTCTAAAAGAATACCAGAATAAATAAATCTAAACTCACGTATACCCTCATCTCCTAAAGAAGTGCAACAAGCCTTAAGTTTACCATCACCAAAAGATACAAAATCTCCTACCTTAATCCTTCTAGCAGGTTTAACCAAACATTCAAAAATATCATCACTACTATTCAAAATAAGAAGTTCAATAACAGCCCCTGTCTCTTCCTTAACACCAATTATCCTAGCAGGAATAACCCTAGTATTATTAAGAACTAAAACATCCCCAGATTTCAAATAATTAATAATATTCTTAAAACACTCATGCTTATAAAAACCATTACTCTTATCAACAAGCATTAATCTAGAC
>CAVGVM010000111.1:0-2784 GCA_963632645.1 Lachnospiraceae bacterium
GAGTATGCATCGTATATTTGTCCTTTGAAGAATATATGGTTTTTTACTGTATTATCTAATTTGTCTAGTATTTTATTTATTTTGGTATCATGTTCTAAAACTAAATTATTTATGTATGTTTGTTCTATTAAATTTGTTTTTATATATTTTCTCATTTTTACAAAGGCATCTATTATTTGAATATTTACTTTTACTGCTATATCACTTTTTAAAAGTCCTGATAACATCATTATTCCTTGTTCAGTTAGAACATATGGCAAATACTTATAATGCATACCAATTGAATTTCCTTGTTTGTTTAAGGTCGCAAATTGCGACCTTAAGTTTAATTCTTCTGTTTCTTGTGTGGTTAGTTTGAAACAAAAACTTTCTGGAAATCTATTAATATTTCTTTTTATTACTTCATTTATTCTTTTTGTTTCTACTTGATATAGTTTTGCTACATCACTTGCTAGCATGACTTGTTTCCCTCTTATTTCGTAGATTAAGTCTTCTATTTGGTTTGTTTTAATTATATAATTCATTTGTTTTCTCCTTTTTGTTTGCAACTATACTATATACTAATTGATTTTTATTGTAAAACTGGTAATTTTGTGTTTTGCAATAAAAAAGATATAAGAATTTTTAATGTTTTCTTATATCTTTTTTTGTTTTTGCTTTGTTTATTTTCTTTGAAATGTTATAAAGTAATAAATTTGTTTTTATTCTAAATTAAATCTTTGTTTATCGTAGTTGTAGTTGTGTGATATTTCTTCTTTTGTTAGGGCTCTGTTGTAGATTCTTACTGAGTAGATATTGCCTTTGTAGAATGAATTTGAATCGTATGATGATCCATAAGGATTTACTCCTAGAGCCATTAGAGTGTTATTTGTTGCTGTTACTATGTTTCCTGTTATTTCTGTTGTATTTACTAGGGTTCCGTTTGAGTATAAATTTATTTTGTTTGTATCATATGTTGCTGATACTAATTCTATTTTGTCAGTACTTGAGTCTTTTGTTGTATCATACCATTTGTTTTCAATATACATATGACTTCCAACTTTTTTATTTGCTACTCTTATACCATAGCCACCGTCATTAAAGTTTCCTACTAGAACTTCTTCGGCATTGGTATATGATGATTTTTTATATATGACTTCTACAGTTGGAGTGCTATAATTCATTTGTGCTATGCTTACCCAATTATTGGTTCCATTAAATAATAAGTAATTGTTATACCATGTTGGGCTATTTTTAAGTGTTCCATTTAAGTTTGAACTTGATAAGTTTTTCCAGGTTGTTGTGGAAAGACTTCTTGTTCCTCCGGTGTTAGCATAACCATCATACCATAGCATTAAATCGTTTGGTACATAACCATTATAATTTTCTGTATAAGCATTTATTCTTCGTCCATTTGAAGTTTGAATTGTATCTTCATTTATAATACTAGTAAAATTTGTGTTATCTGATGATACTAGTGTTTCTGAATCTTGATATACTCTATTGTCTCCGAAGTAGTTCCATACTGCTACTTCATCTAAGTCGTATGTTTGTCCTAGGTCTACTGTTACACATTGGTTGGAAGCAAATGTTGTAGGAGTAGCATAATTACTATATGTTATATCTCCATCGGTTATTCTACTATAAGGGTATGTACTACTTTGTGAGGTTGTTCCTGTTACTGTTTTTCCTTTTGCTATATTAGTTCCATTTTTTATGGCTTCTATTTCGATCCAATGATTACCATTATTGGAACTATTGTAATTTGAACAGTCTTTTATGTATCTGACGTTATTTAATTTTGTATTTTTTCTTTTTGGTTTGTCTCCAACATATGATATTTTGGCATAGCCATTACCAATATTTCCTTCGTCTATTTCATTTGTCATTTGACCTCCGATGAAATATTTACCACTATAATGTAGTGTATCATTGGTATGAATAATTGTTGTATTATTTTCTACAGAATTTACTCCGGCATAACCAGATATATATGATGAGCCACCACTTCCTGCTCTTCCGAAGCCCATGGCTCCGCCATAGTAGCCTCCGCCACCACCTGAACCATAGCCTGTTAAACTTCCTGTATAGGCTGAACCAAATTCTCCACTTCTGCCACTATAACCTACACCACCAGCAATTTGAGTAGCACCACTGGAAGGATAGGTGCTTGTATTATAACTTGTACTTGTTGTATAACCATTTGCACCATTTAATCCACCAGCGTCTCCTGATAATAGATTATAGTCTGTTGAGTTTCCAGTTCCTCCGGCTCCGCCTGCTGCGACCATTATTCTTGATATTAATGAAGATGTATCATTCCAGTTTCCATTTACTAATCTTACGTCTGTTGCTCCGCCGCCACTTGTTGTTTTTAATCCTGTATAACCTGCAGATATTCCTCCGCCATTATAGCCGCCACTGGCACCTTTTCCAGATTCACTTGTGATACCTTTTCCTCCAACATAAAAGTACAGTTTTCTATTTATTTCTAAGTAAATATAACCACTTGTTTTAGAGCCTGGTCTACCTGAATATACTTCTGATGTTGTGCCTCCGCTTGCTCCAGCCATTTCTATGTAATAGTACCCTGTTTTTGGTATTGTATAGGTTTGGACATTTCCAGTGTAATCAAATGTTTTATCATAATCAAAACTTGCTTGTACTTCTATTGTTTTTGTTCCTGTTACTTCATCTGAAAACAAAGCATAAGAATTGTTTATTTTATATGAGATAAAGCCAACACTCACAAGAAATATTATTATAAATAAAGACAGAATTACCGTATTTAATTCTTTTATATCT
>CAVGVM010000112.1:0-7209 GCA_963632645.1 Lachnospiraceae bacterium
TTTCTATGATGTTTGTTTTACTTGTTTCTTTTCCGTATTTGTTTTCTATGTTTTTTAGTTCTTGCTCTGTGTAATTATTTTTTAGGACTAGTTTATAATCGTAATTTGATAGTTTATTAAATTCCCAATCTAGGTAAGAGTTCATGCTGTCTAACATACCAAAGGCACATACTAGTAACATGGTTGCACCGGTTATTCCTACGATGGCCATTATGGCTCTTCCTTTGTTTCTTGCTATATCTCTTAGATTCCATTTGGTACTTATTGAGGCTTTTTGGAAGAATTTTTTAGTTGTTAATGTAAATTTTTTGTTTTTAGTATTTGGTGCTTGGTTTCTTAAAGCGTTGCTTGCTGGTTCTTTTAGTATTTTTTTACATGATAGGTATGTTATTAGGGTTACTAGTCCTATTATGATTATTGCTAAGATAAAGTTTGGTGAACTTACATATATATTTACTTCTGGCATTTCGTAGTACTTTTTTAGCATGTTTAGGAAGAAGTTACCTAGGGCTAGAGGTCCTACTAGGAGTCCTGTTATGGTTGCTATTAGACTTATGTAGAATCCATAACTTATGTAATGTTTGGTTATTTTTTTGTCTTTGTATCCTAGGGCTTTTAGGGTTCCTATTTGGATTCTTTCTTTTTTTATGAAACGGTTCATGGTTGTTACTACTGATAGGAGTGCTATAAATAGGAATAGGAATGTAAATATTCCTGAATAAGTGTCTCCTTCTTCCATTTCTGATTTATATGTGCTATATGAAGGATTTTCATCTCTGGTTGTTACGAATTTTGCATTTTGTATGGTGTCTTCTATTTTGGTTTTTACTTCTTTGGTGTTTTTATTTGTGTCTACTAGTACTTGGTTAAATATATAGTAGTCTTTTATGTTAAAGTTAGGCATTTGTTTTATTTGATTTTTTGTCATGTTGGTACTTTTTTCTATGTTTTGATAGATATAGTCTTCTGGAAATTCATTTATTGAAAGATATGCATAGCCGTATTTGGTATGATCTGGGAATAGTTCTGTTTCATCTTTTACTTGATAGATATGATCTGGAGTGTTTATTAATCCTTGGATTTTTTCAGTTATTTTGTGATTTTCATATGATAATGTTATGGTGTCTCCGACTTTTAGGTTTAGGTTTTTGGCTAGGTAACTGTCTAACCATATTCCTGGTTTGTTTGTATATTTTTCTCCTTGTATTACTTTCGTTTTTGATATATTGTTGTTTTCGATAAAGTTTGTTTCTACTGTTATTCCTTTGTGGCCTTCTAGGTTTGTTATTATGGTTAGTATTCTTTCGGCATCGTTTACGTTATCTAGTTTTTTGATATTTGTTAGGTCATCTTTTGTGAAATTTTCTCCGGTTAACCATAAATCTGGGAGATTATAGTTTTTGTAATATTTGTCTCCATTTACTTTCATTCCGTCCATGTAAGCGTGTATTCCTGAGAAGACGAATATTCCTAGAAATATCATTAGAAATATTGTTATGAATTGTGATAAATTATTTTTTAAATCTCTTAATAGTTTTTTGTGTAACATTACCAAACCACCTCATCTATGTCTTTTGGATTTTTGTTTTTGGTTATGCTTTCTATTTGTCCGTTTTTAATTTTTATTATTGTGTCTGCAATTTCTGCGATTAGGGAGTTATGGGTAACAATTATTACTGTGTTGTTACCATTTTTTTGGTTGCAGCAATTTTTTAGGAGTTTTAGGATTTCTACACCAGTTTTTGAGTCTAGGGCTCCGGTTGGTTCATCACATAGTAATAATTTTGGATTTTTGGTAATGGCTCTTGCTATGGAAACTCTTTGTTGTTCTCCTCCAGATAGTTGGTTTGGAAATTTGTTTTGGTGTTTGCTTAGGTCAACTTCTTTTAGGACTTCTTTAGCATTTTTTGTATTTTTGGTTATATCTTTTACTATTTCTACGTTTTCTAGTACTGTTAGAGTTGGTAATATATTATAGAATTGAAAGATAAATCCTACGTTGTTTGCTCTGTAGTCTGTTAGTTTTGCTTCGTTATATTTTGATATATTTTCATTATCTATTATTATGTCTCCTTTGGTTGGTTTATCCATTCCCCCGATTAGGTTTAGGAGTGTTGATTTTCCTGCTCCTGAAGGACCTAGAATTACTACGAATTCTCCTTTTGGTAAGGTAAAGTTTATGTTTTTTAAGGCATTAAATGTTTTGTCTCCTACTGTGTAACTTTTTGTTACGTTTTTAAATGTTATAAAATCTTTCATCTTTCTTCTCCTTTTCTAATATGAAATTTGTTTCATATTAAGTGTACTATTATGTTAGTAAAAAAGCAAGGGAAAATAAAAAAAAAGATGTAATTTTGGTATTTTGATTTTTGTTTTAGTTTATTATATCTTTTTTTACTTTTTTTATATTTGTTTTATTTTTGTTTTTGGTTTTGTAATTATTTTATTGTTTTCTATAAGGTAATGGGTTCCTACAAATTCTATGTTATTGTTTTCTATTCTTATGAATGAATCATTTGGTAATGCTATTAGGGGTATGTAATTGCTTACTTCTAGGACTTCTTTTGTATATTCTTTATTTTTGGGGTTAAAATGGGGATAGATATTTATATTTGTTAGTCCTAGTCCTTGGTATTTTTCTATTTTTCCTTCTTGGTATTCATCTTTAAATATTACTGTTTTACTTTGATTTAAGGAACCTGCACTTACTCCGATTACTATTTTTTTGTTTTTTATTTCATCTTCTAGATTATATTCTTTTATGGAATTCATTTGTGCAGTTGTGTCTCCGCCCATTAGAAAGACTATATTTGCTTCTTTTAGGAGTTTTTGTGCGTCTTCTTTGGGTATTTTGTTATCTATTAGGGTTGTTTTTGAAAAATTTATATTTATTTTTTTTGTTTTTTGTGTTTTGTGTTTTACATCTTTTTAGTTATTATAACATTTTTTTGTTTTGAACGTGAACTTTTTTATTTTATTATAGTGGTTTATGTTTTGTTAGAATTTTGGTATTTTTTTTATTTTTATATTTGTTTGGTAGATTGGTATTTCTTTTGTTTTTTCTATTTTATATATATTTTTTCTTTTGTATAGTTTGTTATGTTTTATGTCAAGATAAAATGATTGGTTATTTATGTCTTTTAATTCTAGGTAATTTGATTTTTGTGTTTTTTGATTTGTATATGGGTTTATGAGATTGGTATTTTTGTATATGGTTATTGTTTTTAAAGTGCTAAAATTTAAGTCATCTTGGAAGTCTTCGTTTTGATTATAGAGAATATTTATTTTGCTTTTTCCCATAAATAGTTTGATTTGACATTTTTGTTTGAAACTATAATCTTAGCCTTGTGATAGGTTGTAGATTAGAAATGGTTTATGGTTTATTTCTATTACTAAGTAGTTGTTGTAATCTTCTGTTAGATTTATTTTGCTGTCTGTTATTATGGCTATGTTTGTTATTGTTTTTAGGGTATTTGTTTTTACTGTTTGTTTCATTTTATTTTCCTCCTTTTTTGGTTTGAAAGCTTTCAACGGGTTTAAGTATACACCCACTTTTTTTCATATGGGACTTTTTTTGAAATTTTTTTAATTTTTTGTTAAAAAAACACTATTTTTTAGTGCTTTTGATTTATTTCTTCGTAATATTTTGGTGTTTGTTGGTCATAATAGGAGATTTTTCCTTTTGGTAGTTCTAGGGTTCTTTCTATTCCTAGGTTGTTTATAAATTCTTTGTTGTGAGATACTACTAACATTGTTCCTTTATAATTTTTAAATGTTTGTGCTATTAGTTTTTGGGTTTTAGGATCTAGGTGGTTGGTTGGTTCGTCTAGTATTAGAAGATTGGCATTTGTGAGTGATAGTTTTGCTAGTGCTACTCTACTTTTTTCTCCTGGAGATAGGACGTTTACTTTTTTGTATATTTCGTCTTCTGTAAAGAGAAAGTTTCCGAGAATGCTTCTTAATTTATTTTCTGAGATATCTAGATCATTAAAGTTTTCAATGATTGTTTTATTGTTTTCTAGGAGTTCGTGTTCTTGGGCATAGTATCCTATGATTGTTTTTTTACCTATTTCTATTTCTCCTTCGGATGGGGTTAATTTTCCTATTATTAGTTTTAGGAGTGTTGATTTACCTACTCCATTTTTTCCTGTTATTAGGAATTTTTCTCCTCTAGTTAGGGTTAAGTTTAGGTTATTTATTAATTGTTTTTTTGAATTTTTGTTGTAATCAAATGATAGATTTTTTATTTTTAAGGGATATTTGGTACTTTCTTTTAATGTTTGTATTTCTATTCTTGCTTCTTTTTGTTTTTCTATTATTGTTTGATTTTTTAGGAGTTTGTTTAACTTTTTTTCTCTATCTTGGACTACTTTTTTTCTTTTTCCTGTGCTACTTTGATATTTGTTTATGAAGTTTGTTAGGTGTTTTATTTCTTCTTGTTCTATTTTTGCTTGATTTATTTTTGTTTTTTCTTCTTCGTTTAATAGTTTTTGGAAGGTGTTATAGTTACCATTATATAGTTTTAGTGTTTTTTCTTGAGGATTTAGATATAGGGTTTTTGTTATTATTTTATTTAGAAAGTCTATGTCATGAGATATTATGTAGATGCTTCCTTGGTAATTTTTTAAATAATTTGTTACATATTCTTTGGTTTCTTTGTCTAAGTGGTTTGTTGGTTCGTCTAGGAGAATTACTTCAGGCATGGAATATAAAAGTTTAGCGAATGCTACTTTTGATTTTTGTCCTCCGGATAGTTCTTTTATTTTTTTGTCTAATAGATCTTCTAGTTTCATTCCTGAGATTATTTTTAAGAGTTCGTTTTCTGCGGTTAAGTAGTTATAGTATTCTAACTTTTTTTGAGTTTTGTCTATTTTATTAAATATTTTTGTTTGTTCTTTTTCGTTTTTTGTGTTTGCGACTTCTTGGTAGTATTTTTCTAATTCTTTTGTTAGTTTTTCTATTGGTCTTGCATTTAGGAGATAAGTAAATACATCTATGTTAGTGGTTGTTAAATCATTTTCTATTACTTGTGGTAGCCAGTTTATTCTTGTACCAGGTTTAAATATTATTTTTCCATGATCGGGATTTTCTATGTTCATTATTATTTTGAATAAGGTTGTTTTTCCTGAACCATTTGGGCCGATTAGTCCAACTTTTTCGTTTTCTTTTATTATTAAGTTTATATCATTATATAATTTTTTTGTACCATAGGACATGGTTAGGTTTTTTATGTTCATAATATCAGTCCTTTTTATATAAATATAATAGCAATAAGTTGGTTTTTGTGCAAGTAAGGGATTGTATGTGATGTTTTTTTGTGTTAATATATCTGTCATGTGTGAAGGAGAAGTATTAATACATGGAGAAACTTGATGTTATTGAAAGATTTAAGAATTATAGTGATGAGAATAACCGAAATGATTTGATTAGTTTTGCTATTGGCAATGGTTTTTTTGACGATATTTTTGAGTATTTAGATAATGATGAGAAAAGAAATTATGTTTTTTATTTGTCTTCTTCTAGGCTTGATTCTTATTTGTCTGAGCTTAGTTATGATGAGTTATTTTTGATTATTTCAGATGGTATTATGAAACAAGATTGTAATTTTTCTGTTTTGGTTAATTTATGTTATTTGCTTGATGATGTTTATAAGTTTGAAATTATTAAACTTTTTAGAGATGCTATTCCTTCGTATTATTATGATAAGATTATTTGTAGTATTTATGATGAGGATATTAAGGTTAAGATGATTTCTTATTTGTTTGATACTGGTTATAGTATTTATTCGCTTGGTAATATTGTTTGTAATCTTTGTGAGGACTCAAATAAGGAAAAGTTTTTGGATATGTTACCTGTTAGGGCTCAGATTAAGGTTTTGGATTCTTTTAATGATAGAAATTTGGTTAAGAAATATGTTTTTTTGGATAAGTATTCTAATTATAAGAGTGCTTTGGTGGTTTCTACTGGAGATGAGGATTTTATTAAAGAGCAATATTTTGATTCTAAGTCTAGTATTTTTAGGAAGAATATACTTTCTAAGATAGAGGATGAGAGGTTTAAACTTGAACTTATTAGGATGACTGGCGGTGAAAAACTTAGTTATTTTTATGAATCTAATTTTGATGAGTATTTTGATAGATATTTGGTTGATGTTGATTTAGATGAGATTAATAGGACTTTGGTTAGTCCTGATATAACTGTTGGAGTTGAACTTGAGCTTTATAATAAAGATGTTGTTAATTATAAGGGTTTTAGTACTGTTTTAAAGAATTATGTTGTTGCAGGTGATCCGACTTTGAAGAAAGGAATTGAGGTTATTTCTCCGGTTATTGGTTATAATAAGGAGGATTTACAAAGATTAAAGTCTGTGTGCAAGCTTCTTAAGGAATGTGATTTTTATACTGGAAAAGCTTGTGGTGGTCATGTTCATATTGGTGCGAATTATTTAAGTAGGAAAGAAGATTATTTTATGCTACTTTATTTGTATAGTAATTGTGAAGATATTATTTATTTGATTACTGACAAGGAGGGTTCTGTTAAGAGAAGTGATGCTGGAATTTATGCTAAGAAAGTTAAGGATGTTTTTGTGAGGGCTGTTCGTGAAGGTGCTATTAGTGAGAAACAAAGTTTTGGGGATTTTGTTGAGACTTTAAGGTGTTTAAATAGTTCTAGATATAAGGGGCTTAATTTTTATAATTTGGGTAGTGATGATAAAAATACTATTGAGTTTAGAATGCCTAATGGAGAGATAGATTTTAAGGAAATTCTTGCTAATATTAAATTATTTGCAATGCTAATCCAAAGGGCACATGACTTGAATGATAGATGTGATAAGGATAAGGAGTTAGAGGTAATTGGCAGTAATGTTAGTGATAAGAAAAAGTTAGAGGCTTTTCTTAATGTTTTGTTTGATAGTGAGGAAGACAGAAAAGTTTATAAGAATAGATATAGGGCTAATAATAAGCTTATTGGCTCTATTCAAAGGAAGGTTTTTAGTGGTAATGGTATTAAGATGGATGTTAAGGAAAAGAGACTTATTAGGTGATGGGTCTTTTTTTGTTTGTTATTTTTTTATTTTTGTATATGTGCTTTTAAGCAGAAAAAAATTTAGATATGTTTTTTTAACACTCTAAATTTCTTGTTTTTATTATATTTTGAGTCTGTAAATAAATTTGTGTAAATAGAAAATCTTTCCATGATAAAATAAAA
>CAVGVM010000113.1:0-3811 GCA_963632645.1 Lachnospiraceae bacterium
TCCTTATATATATGATAGCATAAAAAACGCATAATTTCTCATGCGTTTATCCTGAAAAAAAACCTAAAAATCTATGAAAAAAACATAATTTATGTTATCATGTGAATAGGAGGGTAAGCATATGAATGAAGAATATGATCAAATGAAACAAATGTTTAATCAAAAAAGTGATAACGAAACAACCTATAGAGCAAAAAAAATAATGAATCTAGATGAAGAATATCAACAAACAGGAATTTATAATGGACAAGATATAAGAGGGGCAGCTCAAAAAGATCATCAAGAAATGATGGAAGCAAGAGGCTACAAAAGAGAAGAAGACGGAAACTATAATCTTGTAAATTTTGAAGGGCCAGTCGAAGTAAAAAGAAAAGCAATTAGCAAAGAAAGTAAATCAAGGAAAATCAAAAAAACCATAGTAGCAGCATCCGTTGCTTTAGGCTTAGCAAGCGGTTCAATCTTCTTTGCAGACGTAGCAAATCATCCAGAAAACTACATGACAACAGATCAAGGATATCAAGGACCAGCAACAATTTCTCAAGTAATAGATAGAACACCTCAAAACTTTGGAATCGGAGGTAAATAATGGAAGAGACAAAATATATAACCATAAATGGCTTTGATTTTATAATTACAAACGAACTAGATTTCAACAACAATCATTATATGTTAGCAATAGATGAAAAAGGTGAAGACACAATCGCAGTCTTAAAACAAAATATTATAAATGGTGTAGAAACAGTAGAATCCGTAACAGATGACGATGAAATAGAACTAGTTTTTGAATTACTAAACAAACAAAATTAAGAAAAATAATTGTTATTTTTCTTTTTCTTTGGTATAATTTAAAAGAATTTGAGGTGATATAATGTTCGTAGATGAAGTAAATATCAAAGTAATCGCAGGAAATGGCGGAGATGGTTGTACAGCATTTCGAAGAGAAAAATACGTAGAACTAGGAGGGCCATTCGGAGGAAACGGTGGACGAGGTTCAAACATAATATTCAAAGTAGACGAAGGCCTAAGAACCCTAGTAGATCTACGTTATAATAAAATAATTAAAGGTAACCGAGGAGCAAATGGTGAAGGAAAAAACAAAAACGGAAAAAGCGCCAAAGACATAGTAATAAAAGTCCCACCAGGAACAGTAGTAAGAGATAACGATACCAATCTTCTAGTATGTGATTTAAAAAAACATGACGAAGAATTTATCGTAGCAAAAGGAGGACGAGGAGGACGAGGCAACACAGCCTTTAGAACCCAGAATAATCCTGCCCCTAACTTCTCAGAAAAAGGAGAACCCGGAGAAGAACGTTACCTAAAAGTAGAACTAAAACTCCTAGCAGACGTTGGATTAGTAGGAATGCCAAGTGTTGGAAAAAGCACAATACTATCAAAAATATCTAGATCAAAGCCAAAAATAGCAGCCTACCATTTCACAACTCTAGTACCAAACCTAGGAGTAGTAAAAACAAACGACGGAAGAAGCTTCACAGTTGCAGATCTTCCAGGACTAATCGAAGGAGCCTCTCTAGGCGAAGGACTAGGAGATAGATTCCTAAAACACATAGAAAGAACCAGAGTAATAGCACACATCATAGATATGTCCGGAAGCGAAGAAAGAGACCCATATGAAGATTACATAAAAATCCAAAAAGAACTAGAAGACTTCGATAAAAAACTAATTCAAAAAGAAAGCCTAATAATAGCAAACAAAATGGATGTAGAAGAATCAAAAAAACACCTAGAAAAATTCAAAAAACAAGTACCAGACAAAAAAATATTCGAAGTCTCAGCAATAAACTCCGAAGGATTAGATAAAGTCTTAACCTATATGGCCAATCTACTAGACAAAATAAACATAACACCTCTAGAAGAAGACGAAGACTATGAAGATTACGTATTATATAAATACAAAAAAGAAGATCCATTTCAAATAGAAAAAGAAGGGGATGTATACATCCTTAAAGGAAAAGAAATAGAAAAACTATTTAGAATGAATAAATTCAATTCAGATGAAGCAATCCTAAGATTTGCCAAAAAACTAACAAGAATGGGTGTAGACGAAAAACTAGAAGAAATGGGAGCAAAACAAGGAGATATAGTAAGAATCCTAAATTTTGAATTCGAATTTAGAAACTAAAAAAGAGTAAGAATTTTTAGAATATATCAATATATAAACTAATCATTCAATAACTCTTTTTATTTTGTAAACCTAAACAAACTAATACTTGGAGTATCAAATAATCTAAAATCAATAATAGAGTTTCCAACACCATTAGAAATATAAAGTTCACTATTATTTATCTTATAAGAATTACCATAATAAGTCTTAGCACCCTTAGGTAAATAAATAGGCCTAATCTTAGGAAGTTTAGCTTGCCCATTATGAGAATGTCCTGCTAAAATAAGATTAACATCATAATTATCAATAAACTCATCAACATAATCAGGCTCATGTAAAATAACAATTTTATACGGAATATTATCAATTTCCTTATCACTAATCATATCCATTTTAGGAGTTCCATAAGTAACATTATCAAGACCATAAAGTAAAATAGGCTTATTAGTCTTATTATAAACAGTATCATAATTATTCTTCAAAATCTTAAAATCAGAATTATACATAATATTATCAAGATGCTCACTCTTAACATCATGATCACCAATACAAGCATACTTACCCAAATTAGCATTAATCTTAGCCAAACTATTAGTAATTAACTTAACATCCTCATCCGTAGGACTATAATTCCTATCAATCAAATCCCCAGTAAAAACAACAATATCAGGATTCAAACTATTAATCTTATCAATCATATTCTTAAGTTTATATTCACTCTTACCAATACCATAATGAAGATCAGAAAACTGAACCAACTTAACACCCTCAAAACTATCTGGAATATCATCACTTTGAATATTATATTCCTTAATAGCTAAAATATTAGGTTCCACAAACTTACCATATAAACAAGTCAAAATAAGAACAATAATCAAAAATATAAAAAATTTCTTCAAAAAACCTCTTTTCTTCTTAGCCTTTTCCTCTTTTCTCTTATTCTCATTAATTTCATATCTCGACTTCATACTAAATTACCCCCACCGACAAAAGTGATAAAGTAACTAAAATAGAATTATGAATAAAATGAAACATCACCGAAGTAAATATATTATTAGTCTTTCTATACATATAAGCAAAAACAGATCCAAAAAGACCATAAGGAATAATATATAACATTTGATTAAGACCCATTCCAATAGAAGCTAAAGTATGAGCAAACCCAAACAAAAATCCAGAAACAATAATAAACAATATATCATTATTAAAAACTCTTCCTAAACACTTTCTAAATATAACCTCTTCCACAAAAGGAGCAAATATACACGAAGCAAAAACAGTATAAACAGGAAACATCTTCAAAGACTCCTGAACAGCCTCCTCATTAGAAGCCCCAACTGGATAAACATGCTGAATAACTAAATTAGAAACAATCATAAGAACTAATCCCAATAACCAAAACTTAAATCCAAAAGAAAAATATTTCTTAAAATTTCTAAAATAACTCCTAAACTCATTATTAATATCTTTTCTATAAATAAAATATAATATTAACATAAAACTAATATCTATAAGAATCAAAGACATATATTTCATACCTAAACTCATCTTCATTATATTAATACCTGCAATCTGTAAAAGAGCAACCACTAAAGAAGAATAAAGCAGATCCATAAAAAATAATCCTATAAATAACATAAAATTATTAATTTTCTTATTCATAACAACACCTCTAGTCTCTAAAAT
>CAVGVM010000114.1:0-7483 GCA_963632645.1 Lachnospiraceae bacterium
ACCTGCAACCCCTTGGTCCCAAACCAAGTGCTCTACCAAGTTGAGCCACTTCCCGATTATGGCGTCCTGGAAGGGATTCGAACCCCTGACCGATGGCTTAGAAGGCCATTGCTCTATCCTGCTGAGCTACCAGGACGCATAAACATTAATTAACCAATGCTCTCTAATTATACAATATAAAAGTTTAATTTTCAAGTATATTTCTTGTTTTTTTAACTTTTTTTTCACCATTTACCAAAAGATCAACACTTTTAGCCCCATAATTACTAAAAATAGACTTAAAAACTAAGTTCTGTTCCTCCTCATTAAGTTCCTTATTAACATCAACAACTATTTTATTACCAAAAATACTATAATCAAGAACACTAATCCCCTCAACCATACTAATTAAACTCTTATCATCACTCATCTTACCAAGTTCATCAAATATAATCTCTAACTTCTCCCTATCATCATTCACATACTTAGTAACCGGAACCTCATAATAATTATCATTATCATTTGTATAATACATCATAACAACCTTAGATATATCATTACTAGCCTTAATATCATAAGACTTATTTATACCAATATCTTTTGTAAGTATAGTCGGAAGAACCTTCTTAGTATTAGGAACATACTTTAACATCTGACCATTAACATATATCTCAATACCTAAAATATTTTCATCTGTAATAGTATACACTATAGCCTCAATCATCTTTTCAGACTGTTCCTTAGTAATATTATTAAGTTCCTTAGAAAAATATACCTTTATCAAACTATCTTCTACTACAACATCCAAAACCCTAGTATTCTGAGGCAAAATAGGTTTAAAATAACTAGGTAAAAGAACATTCTTATCATTATCTTTAACCATAATCTCTAACTTCTCCCTAACCCTATCTTCCAAAGACAAAACCTTACTCACATAAACACTAGTCTTAGATACATAATTATCATTATTTAAAGTATAAATAGTCTCCTCATTAACCTTATCTTTACTATTATCACTAGTAACGACCTTATCAACAAGTTTCATACTATAAAGAGTAAAAACTATAAAAAATATTATAGTAGTAAAAAATATTCTATTAATCGCTTTTCTCCTCAACATAATATCCCTCTATTAAACAATATGAAAAGACATGTAACTTTATACATGTCTAAAGAGTAATTTCATTTAACTTAAGAAGTTCTACTACTGCCGAAGCCCTACCCTTAACACCAAGTTTCTGCATAACATTAGAAACATGATTCCTAACAGTTTTCTCACTAATACCAAGTTCTAAAGCAATATCCTTAGTAGTCTTATTCTCAACAAGTAATAGAAATACTTCCTTTTCTCTCTTAGTAAGTATTGATTTTTCTCTCATTTTTCCCTCACTTTCTAGGTCTTGGGTGGTTTTATATTTCATATTATCTTATGACACATATAAAACTATTGTGAAAGAAAAACACCTATTTTAAGAAAATTTAACAGATATACTCATCGGTTCACTAAAATCACTCTGAATAGTACGCATTATCTTATTTGCTAATTTAACATCATGTTTCTTACTATCAATTACAACTTCAATCTTAGAATCCTCTTGTTTTACATAAGCATCAAGTTTATACTCCTCTTTAATAGTCTTAACTATTTGTTCCTCACTAGCCTTTAAATTATTAATCTCTTTCATTTGCTCATAAGCCTTATTCTTCTCAGAACTACTCTTAGAATTATCATTTAAAACCTCTTCCAAAGTATTCAAAATCTCTGCTCTTTCCGAATCAAGTTCAACCTTTAAAGTCTCTATATAGCTAGTATTCTGACTATTAACCTCTGAAGTATCTTTATCATCCTTTGTATCATTATCATTTGCTACAACCTCTTCACTCTTAAATATTTCATTTGGCATGGTTATATAATAAATACTAAGCACCAATATTAAACTAAATAAAGTTAAAAACCATAGCCCTTGTTTATTAACCATAATGCTCTCCTCCTGATAAAATATATGTACAAAAATAAAAATTATACAAAAAATAAACCAATAAAAAAGGCTACATAAAGTAACCAATTTATTTTATATAAGTATCAACACAAGCATTATAAGCCGATCTCTTATCAGTATCATAAATCCTATAATGTATTATTGTATAGTAACCAACATTACCAACCTTATCTACAACTCTTGAACCAAAATCAATCCATACATAATTCATATAATGATTATTATTAGCTCTCCAACTCCAACCAGACGAGCTAACCCAACTAGTGTATTTAGGAGCATTACCATTATGATTCCAAGTATTTTGTTGATAATCTACACCACTACCACCAACATCAGAATACGTTCTAGGAGCAGAAAAACCATATGCTTCATTCTTAGTAAATAGTATACATACATTACAAGAAGCATTACTTTGAGTACCACCTACCCCAGAACAATTATGTCTACCACTAATAACCTTCTTTTCAAAACTAATAGTACTTATGTAAGGAGAATTAGGAGGTAATTTATCTATTCTAACAAGAGTACTCTTACTACTACTATAATTACCAGCTTTATCTTTAGATCTAACATACATATATTCATTTACAGTACTACTATAAGTCTTAGAACCAGACGTAGCATTAACAAGTGTTGACCAAGTCTTACCATCCTTTGAATATTCTATACTTAAAACCCCACTATCACCATCAGAAGCAGTACTAGAAACAGTAACATTACCCTTAGTCCAATTAGTATTAGAACTAGAAATAGTAACACTAGGAGGAGTAACATCTAATTTTATTGGAGTAGATGCCCTACCCTCATTACCAGCATTATCAACAGCCTTAACTAACATCGTAAATATTTTATTTTTAGTATTATCAAATACAACTTTAGCAGTTTTCTTCTTATCATCACCAGAAGTAGAAGTAGAATTCCAAGTTACACCACCATCAATAGAATACTCTATTTTCTTAACTCCTGAAAGTGCATCCTCTGCAGTAATATCAACAGTAATTTCCTTATTAGTCCAATCACCATTACTAGAATTATTAACAGTAACCTTCGGAGAAGTAACATCTATTTTAGTATCAAAACCAATTTTAGAATCATTATATGGAGGATCATTTAAAGTACCCTTTACAGTCCAACCACGAGTATCCTCATTATCTTCATTAGCATCTATCACAAAATATTTAAGTTTATTTTTTATTGTTATATCATTTTCTAAAGAAGAATCATCACGTTTATATTTAACTTTACTAAAACTAAGACTCTTATACTTAAGATCAACATAAATACACTTATTAGTCCAGTTATCACCATCATATTTATCATATTTACTTAAATCAGCCTTACTAATACCATTTTCACGAACATTATCACATTCACTCTTATCAACCAAATACATATCTTTACTTATAACACCATAATCACTAGGTTTAGGAATATTTATATTACCACATAACAACTTCCCATTACCACCATCTCCAACATAAACATAATTATCACCATAATTACTAATATTAATAGTTTTAAACTTAGCATCAGTATTATATGTACTAATCATTTGATCATGTCTAACTTGATGTTCATCAACAGTATAAAGTTCTTTAATATTACCAGTATATTTCACCTCAGCAGTTACAGAATAACCAGTATTCTTAACAGTATCAGGATCAACACTACAAGAAATTCCATCCATATCTGGACGTTCTATCTTCTTACAATACTTTTCCTCATCACCAGAATAATAACTCTTACTACCACAAGTTAAACAAGAATAATATTTAACACCAGTACCATCATTTCTTGCAACAACGTAACTATCATTCATACAACTATTCTTATTAGAATCCACTAAATCCTTAGACAAATACTTAGAAGTAGAAAGCTCCTTCGCAGTAACAAAATTACTAACATCAATGCTCACTCTAGTAGGTAACTTCTCCTTATTATTAGAATAATAATTCTTTCCAGCAAGTAATAACTGCTTCTTCAAAGATATGTTATATTCATTTTTACCTTCCGCAATATACCCAGAAACCCTAGGAACAATAAGTCCTACTAAAATAGCAAGTATAACAACAACAGCTAACATTTCAGTCAAAGTAAAAGCACGATTACTCTTCATAAAATAAAACTCCCTCCATATTGTAATAAACTAATATAATAATACCACTAAATAAAAAATTTTCCAAACATTTTTTTATTATTACAAAACATTTTACCAAAACAAAACCCCATTTCCTAAGAAATGAGGCACACTTTTATCTATGCACTCTTACTCCATGTCCTAAAGAAGTAGTATCCAAAGTCTTAACATCTTCTCTAAACACTATTTCTCCATCACTTTCCCATGCTCTTAATACTTCTAAATATCCTTCTCTTTGAGCATTATAAGCACCATCAAGTTCCCCTTTTATTTGTTTTTCTTTAAGTCTTTCCCTTCCATGTTCTAAACCTAAATCATAAACATTTCTAACTTCTACATTCATAACTGATACATCTTCTACATCAATATTAAAGTATCCTGCACTAACACCCCTATTAAATACTTTCTTTTGACTCATATTCATATCTTTTTCAGTCATATTCTTTTCCTCCTAAAAATTTAAATAAAAAGGGAATAAAAAAGAGCTAAGCTCTTGAAACATATTTACCATCTTTTGTAGAAACTATTACAGACTCACCTTCATTAATAAATAATGGTACTCTAATTTGATAACCTGTTTCAAGCGTTGCATCCTTTTGAGCACTTGAAGTAGTATTACCCTTAACACCAGGTTCAGTTTGAGTTACTTTAAGTTCAATCTTATCTGGAAGTGAAATTCCTAGAACCTCACCCTCATAAAAAGTTATATCCAAATCTTGATTTTCCTTTAAGTACTTAACATTATCTCCAATTACATCTTTAGAAAGTTCAACTTGTGAATAATCTTGCATATTCATAAAAGTATACAAATCTCCACTTTCATAAAGAAATTGCATAGGTTTTCTCTCAATTCTAGCAGTTTCACACTTAACTCCTGAATTAAAAGTATATTCAATTGTAGATCCAGTTCTTAAATTCTTAAGCTTAGTTCTAACAAAAGCAGCACCCTTTCCTGGCTTAACATGTTGAAATTCAATTATAGTATAAATATTACCTTCTACTTTAATTGTCATTCCATTCTTAAAATCATTAACATTTATCATAACTTCACCTACTTACTATTTTTCTTCTTTAAAAGTTGTATGCTTTTTACATCTAGGACAGTATTTATTTAGTTCTAAACGTTCTGGAGTATTTTTTACGTTCTTATCAGTACGATAGCTATACGCTTTACAAACTGTACATGTAAGTGTTTTAAATTGTCTATTTCCTATCTTTGCCATTTATATCCCTCCTCATTTCCATAAGTATTATACCAAATTTTTAACAAAAAGCAAAAGTTTTTTTAACATTTCTTCATCTTTTCTTACTTTTATTATCATTTTTGTATAATTCAAAGAAAATTTTAGTAGCTTTAGAAACAACTTCTTGATTAACATTACTCTTATATTTACCAGAATTAGGATTCTGAATATCAGGAAAAGAAGCCGCTATAGACATAACAGGTTTAGAAGAAGGAGCATACCCTACAAAATTATTAGTAATACTCTCAGCATCAATTACACCATCATTATCTAAATCAATAAAAGATTCACTAGTTCCAGTCTTACCCGAAGGCGAAGGAGCAAAATCCATATAACCAGAACCAGTACCATAACTAGTAACAGCACGAAGTCCCTTTCTAACACGTTTAATATATTTTTTCTTAACACCCAAAGTATTTAAAGCAACAGGATTAACATCATATAAAACATTACCATCACTATCAAGAACAGACTTTAAAAATCTCGTTTTATACCTAGTCCCACCATTAGCAATCGTAGAAATATACTGAGAAAGTTGTAAAGTAGTATAAGTATCATATTGCCCAATTGCATAATTAATCAAAAGATCTCCTGCTCTATTATTACTCTTATAACCATCTTCCTCCTTAGGATAATCAATACCAGTCTTAACACCTAAACCAAACCTATAAAACATATTCCTATACGTATCAAAAGCCTTCTCATTAATTTTAAGCCTCTTACCATAAGAATAATTAAAACCCCCAACTTTCATAGCAATCTTATACTGATAAACATTCGAAGAATAAGCAAGAGCATCTATATCATTAATATAACCAAGCGTCTTCCAAGAACACTTAAGAGGCAAATTATAAAGACCAATACAAGAATCAACCATATAATCACCAATCTTCAAAACACCAGTATTATACCCAACCATAATACTAGCACCCTTAACAACAGAACCCGGAGTAACAGTAGACAAAAACACACCTTCACTATTATCATATGTCTTATAACTACCATTTTTTAAAACAAGTTTTTTCCCAGACATCGAAAGTATCTCCCCAGTATTAGGATCCTGAATAACAACATAACTCCTATTAAAAAACTGTGTATTAGCCTCACTCTTAGCCTTAACGATCTCAGAAGCAAGCATCTTATCTATCTTCCTCTGCAAATCAATATCTATAGATAACACAATATCATTACCACTTTTACCCTTCTTAACAAGAACTAAATCATTACCAGAAACCTTATACATAGGCTTCTCACCCTTAAGTATCTCCTCATATTCCTTTTCAAGTCCCGAAACACCAACCCTATCAGTAAGCAAATAACCATGTTCCAAATAATAATCCTTCTCCTCCTTAGGAATACCAGAATCCTTACTAGAAACACTTCCAAGAATAACACCCAAAGTATCACCATAAGGATAAACCCTTTCCCACTCAAGCTTAGTATTAAAACCCTTCAAAATCTTACTATTCTCAGAAAAATAAGCATATTCCTTATCAGAAACATTCTTAGATTTGATAACCTTTTCATCATAAAAATAACCCTTATTCATCAAATAATAAATATAAGCAGCCTTCCTATCACGCTTACTCATAGACTTAAGCATAGACTTACTAATTCTTTTTATTTTAAGTTCATATATATCATCCAAAGAAAGTTTCCTATTCTCTAAATCCTCATACTCAGAATCAGTAATAAGAGAATCAACCTCCTCCTCATTAAGTAAAATATAAAACTCCTTAAGATTCCTATCATTAAGTAAATTATAATTAAGACTAAGTACATCACAAATCCTATAAGCAAGTAAAACTTCATCACTACTAGTAACATCCTTAGGCTTCTTATAATATATACTCTTAACAGCCTTATTTCCTACCAAAACCTTACCATTCCTATCAAGAATCCTTCCCCTAGCAGTACTCTCTCCATAAACATAAATATCCTTAGAATTAGAAAGCTTCATATTATAAAAATTAGCCATAAAAACATTAAGATAAAATATTCTAAGAAAAATAACAATAAAAAAACTAATAACTATCGTAAGTATAATAGCCATTCTCCCAGATTCATGCCTCAAATAAACAGTTTTATTTCTAATATTTTTATTTCTTTTCATATTATTATTT
>CAVGVM010000115.1:0-8141 GCA_963632645.1 Lachnospiraceae bacterium
ATATCTCAAACATTACAAAGTAGTAAAATTCAATAAATTTACTTTTTCATATACTAATTTTTACTCATATAAACATCTAACTACTACATAAAACTTTAAACAAACCTCATTTTATATAATTTCCATTTTATTCACCAATATGATTAATAATTGCAAAAAGAATTCTACTCAATTTTTCACACGAATCAGTCGTTTGTATTTTATTTTTTGCAAAATCATTTACTTGAATTGTTTTAATACTAGCATTTCTAGATGCAATTATTCCTCGTTCTGAATCCTCAAAAGCTATGCAACTTTCACTAGAAATATTTAACATATCTAACGCCATTAAATAAGCATCAGGGGCTGGTTTTAATTTTTTTACATCATCCCTAGAAATAATTATTTCAAAAAGATTTTCAATTTTCAATTTTTTTAGCAATAGTTCAATAAATTTTTTTCTACTAGTACTCACTAAAGCCAGCCTTAAACCTTTCTTTTTTAACTGTTTTAACAGTTCAAAGTTTAACAATACATCATATTCATCTAAAAGTTCCATAAATCTTTTTTCATATTCCGTATAAACTTCTTGCATAATTAAATCCTGAGATAAATTCTTTTCTATTATACCTTTATTCTTCAAAACATTAATAAGATTTGCATTTTGTTTTAATTCGTTGTCATCATATTCTTCAAAAGATATTCTGTAATCAAATCTTACTTCAATTACTTGTCTAAAACTTTCAAAAAACTTTTCTTCACTATTAATTAATGTACCATCCAAATCAAATAAAATAGCACTTAACTTATCTTGAGGTAAAATGTTTATAAAAGTATTATTTGCTACAAAATCTCTATATGGTAAATTAGCACTTTTAAAATTAAGTTTTTGAAAAATCGCAACAAAGTCATTTAATTTTTTTTGCAAATAATTAATGTCTTTATCTTTATCACAATACAATAACTCAAATTCAACAAAATCACCCACATTTTCAATTTTATCTATCATAACATTATATTCATATTGTCCCACTTTTTTAGTATAAGTTACTCTATTTTTATTAACTATTGAATAACTGAAATAACCTAAAGAATACAAAAGTTCCACAACACTTTCATAATTAGAGCAATCAATTTTAATATTATTTTCTATTTTTGCATAATTATTAGTAAATTCTTTAGATTTTCCCTTAAAAGTAACCTCTAAATACTCATTACTTACATTTCTAATTCTCAAACAAGTTCTATTCTTTATATAAACACTATTTATATCTGTAAAATATTCATCACTTTCATATTCTTCAGATACTTTCTTTAATTTATTTTGCTCTATAATTTTTAAAAGTTTTTCATGATCATCACAATAATATTTTTGTTCTATTTCAACTCTTTTACTCATAAAATTTATTCGTTCCTTTCTATGATTAAATATTATATATTTTCCCATTAAACACATCAACATTGTAACAAACTTATAACAAAAAGTCTTTATTTTTAATAAAATTATTACAAAATAAAAAGTGCTGATCCATTATATTTTTCATTCAAAAAAAAAGAAATAAATCAACACATTTATTACGTCTTCATATTTTTTTAATACATTAAACCATTAAAAAACAGACCCTTAAAAAGTCTATTTTCTAACTCTACAACCCTTTTTAATATCCCCTACTAAATCCTTATAATGTTTACTATAAGTGCCAACTTCTTCATCACTAATACTAAGAACATTACTATCACTTTCATTAAAAGCATTAATTGATTCAATTAAATTAGGAATCTTTTTAACAAATGGATAATCTGCAACTTCCCTATCAGTCATATCTTTTATATCTTCCAAACTAAGTACTGAAGCATCAAAATCTTTAGGAAGACCAGTTACATAATTTCCATAAACCTTAAATCCTGAAACTGGTTTAGAACTAATAAACAAAGGATTACCATTTTTATCAACAATAAAACAATGTTCTACAACACACTTATAAAAATCATTTTCAACATGCATATATCTTTTCTTCTTATCAATAATTTTTTGAATAGACACTTCATCACTATAATCATCAAAAATCTTCTTCACTAAATTATAAAAACTATCTTTATCAACCTTCATATTTTCCATAAAAACCCTCCTATTTTAGAAAATCATCTATTTCTCTAAGCCTATCATCTATCTCAAGCAAAGACACTTGATGAGGCTTCATCTCCTCTTTATTACTTTCTAAAACTTCAATCTCATTCTCCTCATCAAGATTATCAACATCAACAGATATATCTTCTTCCTCTAAAGAATTAGTAACAAATATATCATCAATATCTTCCTTAAATATAGTAGAACCAGTCTTATAACGATCCGCTATAGTTATTTCAGTATTCTTTAAATTAGAAATAGAATTACCTATTTTAAATCCAAAATAATCACGATTATCTACAATAAACGTCTTAATAACCTTATAAGGATTAGTCTTAACCTCTCTTAATAAAAGCAATCCCCTTCGAGTCCTTGAAGATTTCTCAAATTCCTCAAGTCTAACCCTTTTAGCAGTTCTGTTATTAGTAAATATTGTAACATATTCTTTATTTTTGTCAAATATATTAGCACTTACCACATAATCATCCTTTAAATTAATAGCCTTAACACCACTAGACTTAATACCAGAAGTTGGAACCTCTCCCATATCAAACCAAAGTCCATAAGCATTATAAGTACTAACAAATATATCATTATGTTTAACTAAAAATGCATTAATAACTAAGTCTCCTTCTTTAAGTTTCATACAAGAAATTGGTTTACTATACCTACTAACTTTAAAATCACATAAACTAGTCTTCTTAATCATACCATTCTTACTAACAATTGAAATATCAATCTTTGCATCAAAATTATTAACTGGAATAGCACTTACAATTTCTTCATTCTCTGAAAGCTTAATAATATTGCTTATATGTTTACCAAGCATTTTCCACTTAATATCAGGGATCTCATGAACAGGCAAAAACAAATAATTACCCAAATTAGTAAACACAAGAAGCGTATCAATAGTTCTTTGCTTATAAAGTCCAATTATATAATCCCCTTCTTTAAGCAAAGGATCATCACTATTAGCATTATACCCTCTCATAGAAGTTCTCTTAACATAACCATCCTTAGTTATTAAAACCACAACTTCTTCATTAGGAATCATTGCTTTCTCATCAATTTTTATAACCGCTTCTTCATCAGTAATAACAGTCTTTCTAGGAGTAGCATATTCCTTCTTCATTACTCTAAGTTCTTCCTTCATAACCCTCTTAAGTTCTTCTTCTTCATTCATAATCTTAGATAAAGCAAGAATTATAATGTTAAGATTATTAAGTTCTTCCTCCAAAGTTGTAATATCAGTATTAGTAAGTCTATAAAGTTGTAAAACAACAATAGCCTCAGCCTGATCCTCAGTAAAGTCAAATTCTTTAACTAAATTAACCTTAGCATCCGCCTTATTCTTACTAGCACGAATCACTCTAATAACTTCATCAAGTATAGAAATAGCCTTAATTAAACCTTCAACTATATGAAGTCTCTTTCTAGCATGAGCAAGATCAAAAGCAGTCCTCTTAAGAACAACTTCCTTATAATGAGCAAGATGTGCATCGATTATATCCATTATACCAAGTAACCTAGGACGACGATTAACTATTGCTATCATATTATAATTATATGAAGTCTGTAAATCAGTATTTTTATATAAATAATTAAGAATTAAATCAGTATTAGCACCAGCTTTAAGTTCAATAACTATTCTAAGCCCTTCCTTATCAGTCTCATCACGAACCTCAGCAATACCTTCGATTTTCTTATCAATACGTATTTCATCAATCTTTCTCGTAATATTAGACTTAAGTACATCAAAAGGAATTTCTGTAACAATAATATTAGTCTTTCCCTTAACCTTAGTTACCTCAAGTTTGGCTCTAACAATTATCTTACCACGTCCTGAAGTAAAAGCCTTAGTAATACCATCAGCCTCATATACAACACCACCTGTTGGAAAATCAGGACCTTTTATTATTTCTAAAATTGTTTCCAACCTACAATTAGGACTATCTATTCTCTTAATTGTAGCATCAATAACCTCTCCTAAATTATGTGGAGGAATATTAGTAGCATAACCAGCACTTATACCAGTAGTCCCATTAACAAGTAAATTAGGAAACTTAGCAGGAAGCACTGTAGGTTCAAGTTCCGTATCATCAAAGTTAGGAGCCCACGTAACAGTATCCTTGTCAATATCTTTTAAAAGCTCATTACTAACTTTAGAAAGTCTAGCTTCTGTATAACGCATTGCAGCCGGACTATCTCCATCAATAGAACCATTATTACCTTGCATATCAATATAAGGAGTATTTTGTTTCCACCATTGACTCATACGCACCATAGCCTCATAAATAGAACTATCACCATGAGGATGATAATTACCCATTATACTACCAACAGTTTTAGCACTCTTTCTATAAGGCTTGTCATATGTATTATGTTCACGAAACATTCCATATAAAATTCGTCTTTGAACAGGCTTAAGACCATCCCTAACATCAGGAATAGCCCTATCTTGTATTATATACTTAGAATATCTTCCAAAACTAAGTCCCATTATCTCTTCTAAAGAATACTCATGTATCCTCTCAAGTGCACTTTTTGTATCATTCATTTATAAATCACCATACTTATTATACATTAAAAAACAAAATATTACCAAATTATTGACAACTTTTTACGTAAAAAAGCAACAAAATCACCAAAAATACAAAATAAAAAAGATACAAGAAAATAAATTCCTATATCATTATACAATTATTTAACAACAATATTAACAATTTTATCTTTTATAACAATAATCTTAACTATCTCTTTCCCTTCAATATGTCTCTTAACATTATCTAAAGATAAAGCCTTTTCCTTAACACTATCCTCATCCTCAGAAACAGAAATAGTTACTTCGCCACGTACTTTACCATTAACTTGTACAGCAATTACCTTAGTATCACACACAAGCTTACTTTCATCATACGAAGGCCACTTTTCAAAAGCAATAGTATCATTATGTCCCATTCTTTCCCATAACTCTTCAGTCATATGAGGACAAATAGGATTAAGAAGTTTCAAGAAATTAAGAGCATAACTTAAAGGAAAAACTTCTTCCTTATAAACACTATTAATAAAAATCATCATTTGACTTACTGCAGTATTAAAATTAAGTGTTTCAAAATCTTCAGTAACCTTTTTAACAGTTTCATTATAAACCTTATCAAGATTACTATTTTCCTTATCACATATTTTATCTTCTTCTAAATAAAGTCTCCATACTCTTTCCAAAAACTTTCTTGCTCCTAAAACACCTTTATCATTCCAAGGTTTATCAGCCTCAAGTGGTCCCATAAACATTTCATAAAGTCTTAAAGTATCAGCACCATATTCCTTAACAATATCATTAGGATTAACAACATATTTAGGAAATCTTTTTCCCATCTTTTGACCATTAGAACCCAGAATCATTCCTTGATGCACTAACTTTTTAAAAGGTTCTTTTACAGAAACAAGTCCTTTATCATATAAATAATTATTCCACATCCTTGCATAAAGTAAATGTCCACAAGCATGTTCAGGTCCACCAACATAAAGATCAACAGGCATCCAGTGTTCAATTAATTTCTTATCTGCAAACACCTCATCATTATGAGGAGCAATATAACGTAAATAATACCAAGAAGAACCAGCAGAACCTGGCATAGTAGAAGTTTCCCTAACACCCTTCTTACCATCAATTACAACATTCTTCCATTCAGTAGCACTATCTAAAGGAGCCTTACCATTCTTACCCTTATAATCCTTAAGAGGAGGTAACACAAGTGGTAAATCCTTATCATCCAAAGCCTTCATAGTACCATCTTCAAAATAAACAATAGGTACAGGTTCTCCCCAATATCTTTGACGAGCAAAAATCCATTCCCTAAGACGATAATTAATCTTCTTATTACCACATTTCTTATCCTCTAAAAACTTAATAACACTATTAATAGCTTCTTCCTTATTAAGACCATTTAAAAACTCGGAATTAATATGAACTCCATCACCAGTATAAGCCTCTTTAGAAACATCCCCACCTTCTAAAACAGGAATTATATCAAGATTAAATTTCTTAGCAAACTCATAATCCCTCTCATCATGAGCAGGAACAGCCATAATAGCACCAGTACCATAACTAGCAAGAACATAATCACTTATAAAAATAGGTATTTCACTACCATTAATAGGATTAATAGCATAACTACCAGTAAAAACACCAGTCTTTTCTTTATTAAGTTCTGTTCTTTCCAAATCACTCTTAGAAGCACATACCATTTTATAAGATTCAACTTCTTCCTTCTTTGAAGAAGTAGTTATTAAATCAACAAGAGCATGCTCAGGAGCCAAAACACAATAAGTTGCCCCAAACAAAGTATCTGGACGAGTAGTAAATACTGTAAATTCTTCATCAAAACCTACAATCTTAAAATTAACCTCTGCTCCAACACTCTTTCCAATCCAGTTTCTTTCAATCTCCTTAGTAGATTCTGGCCAATCTATATCATTCAAACCATCAAGTAGTCTCTCTGCATACTTAGGCATATCAATTACCCATTGTTTCATATTTTTTCTAACAACAGGAAAACCACCACGTTCGCTCTTACCATCAATAACCTCATCATTAGCAAGAACAGTACCAAGTTCTTCACACCAATTAACAGGCATATCAACAAGTTTAGCAAGACCATCCTCATAAAGTCTCTTAAAAATCCATTGAGTCCACTTATAATATTTAGGATCACTAGTAGAAATAACCCTATCCCAATCAAAATCAAATCCTAACATTTTTAATTGCTTAGTAAATGTCCCAATATTATAATTAGTAAATTCAGCAGGATGATTCCCAGTATTAACCGCATATTGTTCTGCTGGAAGTCCAAAAGAATCAAATCCCATTGGATGAAGAACATTATAACCTTGCATCCTTTTCATACGAGACACAATATCAGTAGCAGTATACCCCTCTGGATGCCCAGCATGAAGTCCTACCCCACTAGGATAAGGAAACATATCAAGAGCATAAAACTTAGGTTTACTAAAATCCCATATATCAGTCTTAAAAGTCTTATTCTCCTCCCAATACTTTTGCCACTTTTCTTCTATTAATTTATGATTCATCTTTAACAAGTCCTTTCCTCTTTAAAATATACCCTGCAAACCTATAACTTGCAAATAAAACAAGAAATATTACAGGAATTGCAACTGCTAACTTAAGAAGTATATTATCAACAACATTAGTAACAAGTAGCACTAGACCAACATCAATAGCATTAATAACAGCCACAATTTTCATTAACTTCTCATAACCAATCTTCTTAACATCAACTCTTTGAGTCTGAATAAAAAGTTTAAGATCAGTAGGAATATTCTTCTTAGTATATTTATCAATCTTTCTAGTTTCAACAAACTTATAAAATAAGAGGACTAAAGCAACTGCAACACAAAACTCCACTACATAAAAATAAAAATTCATACAATTCACCTCTTAAATACAAATATATTATAATAAATTTAACATAAAAAAACAAGAAGAAAAGCACAAGAAAAACTATTAACTATAATCATAACGAACAACAGAACAACTCTTACCATCACCATGATCTGTAACCTCACAAATAATCGAACCATCAGGATAACCGTCAAGATAAAAAGGTGTACTCAAATCATCAATCAAATATATAAGTCTCTTAATCTTTTCATTTCCCCTACTAGCACCATAAAGAGCACTCCTACTCCTAGATTTAAAAAGAAAACAAAACCTTTCAAACTCACTAAAATTCTTAAACTCCTCCCTAGTATAATTATTCTTCTTAAAATACCTAAGATTTATAAGAAAACTCCTCAAACCAGAAACAACACCATTATCATAAACAAGATTATCACCAGACAAAACATCATCAGTCAAACAAACCTCATAACCACCACCATCTCCCTCAAAAGCAATTTTATTCTTTTCAAAAACAGTAACAACATAAAAACAACTATCATCAAAAGTATCACCAAATCTAACCAAATAATCCTCTCCTCTAGAATCAATAGTATAAATCACCTTACCAAAAAC
>CAVGVM010000116.1:0-3213 GCA_963632645.1 Lachnospiraceae bacterium
GGTTTCAAAATATCGTGGTTAGATTCCATTTACACAGAATTTTTTACACACTCTTCAAAATATCGTGGTTAGATTCCATTTACACAGAATTTTTTACACACTCCATTTAACAAACACTAAATGTATTTTTTAATTACCTTAAGATCATTATACCTCTTATACTTACTTCTAATAGCCATATAATTATCAGTACCCTTACCAAGTATTAAAACCAAATCATTCTTCTTAGCACTCTTAATAGCATATCTTATAGCCCTTTTTCTATTAACTATTGATATATAATTATTAACCTTAACATCCCTTACCATATCTTTTATAATATTCTTAACTCTTTCATATCTAGGATCATCCATAGTAAATATAACCTTATCTGATAGTTCAGTAGCAATCCTTCCAATACTTTCTCTCTTTTCCTTATCTCTTCCACCAGCACATCCTAAAACAGTAATAATTTTTCCAGACTTAACCTCATTAGAAAAACTTAAAATCTCCTCAGTAGCATTAATAGTATGAGCATAATCAAGTATCACCTTAACACCATTCTTACTCTTAAAAACATTAAGCCTTCCACTAATAGGTTCAATATTCTTAACAAACTCTATTATTTCACAAATATCAATACCAAAAGAACAACAACAAGCAATAGCTAAAGTCAAATTATAAACATTAAATTTTCCAAGCAAAGGACTCTCAATATTATATATTTTATTCTTATATCTAAGTTCAAACAAAGTTTTATCATCAAAAAGTCTAATATTCTTAATCATATAATCTGCTTTTTTATTAACTCCATACGTAATAATATTCTTACCTAAAGCCTTTATATATTTAAACGAAACATCATCAATATTAACAATAGCAACCCCATCATCACTTAAATTAGAAAAAAGTTTTAACTTAGACCTCAAATAATTATCAAAACTACCATGAATATTAAAATGATCTCCCGTAACATTAGTAATTAAAGCCCTCTTAACACATAAATTCTTACATCTATTATGAAGCAATCCCTCACTAGAAGCCTCCATAACTAAATTCTTAACATTATCTTTTCTCAGTATATCAGCATATTTCAAAATAATATCAATAGCAGGAGTAGTATTCTTTGTCTTAAACTCCTTATCTTTATAAATAAACCCATTAGTCCCTAAATAAGCAGTATCTTCATAATTATCAAGTAATTGCTTTATTATCATAGCAGTCGTAGTCTTACCATCTGTCCCTGTAACAGCAATCAAATTAATATCATTAAGAGGTTTACTATAATAATTATTATAAATATCAAACAAAGTATCATTAGTATCCTTAACCTTTATCAAAGGAATCTTAATATTTCTATTTATATCTTTATCTATAATAATAGCATTTGCTTTTTTAATATCTTTTATATACTTATGTCTATCTTCAAGTTCATCATGAATACAAACAAATATATCATTCTTTTTAACATACTTAGAATTAGTTTTTATCTTCATATTACATCATATTCATACTAGTTTGATAATCATAATTACTCTTAGGCAACTTCATTTCCTCTAAAGTTTTAACCTTTTGTTCTAAAACACTTATTCTTTGCTCAAGTTCACTTATCTTATCATAATTTTGATTCATAAATGGATTATTAAAATTAGCATCTGGTGTAAAATAATTTTGACTCATAAAACCATAAGGCATTTGATTAGGCATATTTCCTCCTCCTTTTTCACTTTATTGTATGCTTTTTTTATTTATTTTGTTACCATGCTATAGTATAATATAACTTAGGTGATTTTAATGCGTATAAGAAATATCAAAAATAAAGAACAAATTCTTTCAAATAGTAACTATGTTCTAAAAAAGTACCCAGAAAAAGGAAAATGGAATACATTGTTCAAAAACACAAACCCTATATGTATCGAAATAGGAACTGGAAAATGTTCATTTATCTACGAAATGGCAAAACAAAACCCTAACATCAACTACGTAGGAGTAGAAAGAATAGACACAGTCCTAGCCCTAGGAGTAAAAGAACTAGAACAAAAAGAAAAATTAAAAAATCTATATCTTATAAATTATGACGCTTCCAAAATAGATGAAATATTTCAAGGCGAAATAGACAGAATATATCTAAACTTTTCCGATCCATGGCCAAAAGCAAGACACGAAAAAAGAAGATTAACAAACTTTAGATTTTTAGAAAAGTATGATATAATAACATCAGGTGATAATAAAATAACCTTAAAAACTGACAACCAAGGATTATTTGAATACTCCATAACATCATTGTCAGAATTTGGCTATAAAATTAACGATATATCACTAGACTTACACAAAAGAGTAGATTATAATAATGTTATGACAGAATACGAGAAGAAATTTTCTCAAAAAGGTTGTAAAATTTATATGTTAAACGCAAGTAAAAACTTTAAAAACCAAAAATGATTTGTTATAATAGAAGAGGTGAATATGAAAAAATACATATTAGTGATTGTAGCATTGTTTCTTCTTACCGGATGTACTAACATAGATAACCTAAGTTACAATAAAGTAATTAATCAGTCATTACAAGAACAAAAGGTAAAAACAAACACTTATCTAGAAGGCTATAAACTATACTTACCATTACACATGACCCTAATCGGAGATTTAAATGGTAACGATATTCTTTATTCCTATGGAGATAAGTATTACCTATATGTTGACCTAATAAGTTATTACAACAAAAAAGAAAACAAATACCTAATAGACAAAAATAATTACAAATACAGCAAAGAATTCACATACAAAGACTTAAATGGTTACGTACTAGTTAGTAAATCCAAAGGTGGATACCTAGTACAAGTAATGTACAATTATGCAAAAATAGAAGTTATAACTACCGACGTAAAAAGAGCAGTCGCTGACAGTTTAATTGTTTTAAAAAATATAAAATATAATTATAAGATAATTGATAGTATGATAGGATCCAATGCCCTTGTCTATGACTCTGAACAATTCACATTACTAGGACCTAAAAAAAATACTGACAATTTCTTACAATATGTTGAAGAATATGGGGTTTACGATGAAAAAGATTCTAACAATGATGAAGATGTCATTGACATAGAATCATCAGATTAAAGAGGTGTAAATATGAAACTATTGGATAAAATAAAAAATGCAATTTTTGAAGATGATGAATTCGAGGAATTAGAAAAAACCGAAGAAGAAATAAAAAAAGAGGAAAGACCATTT
>CAVGVM010000117.1:0-2095 GCA_963632645.1 Lachnospiraceae bacterium
GTAGTAATTGTACCAAAAATTTATTGCGAAGAAAATTTACTCTTTTCTACTGAAAAAACATAAAAAAATTGACAAAAAAAAACTAATTAGTATATGATAATGGTGAAATTAGGGAGAGTATTCACAAAAATTGGAGGTAATTATGAATATTGAAATTTTAAAAGTTAATTCAAAAGAAATGGCTCTTGAAGCAAATAAATATTTAACTAAATTAATACATGATGAGACAAAGTATGATGAAAATATTAATGAAAAATGTGTAGTTAATTCTTTATACGATAACTTTTATATGAACGAAAATGTTTGCATATTGTTAGCCAAGGTGGAAAAACAATATGTTGGTTATTTATTTGGTACTGTGATGGATACTGGAGATGCATATATCAACACACAAGCTAAATTGGATGCCATGTTCGTAGATGAAAAATATAGAGGAAATAAAATAGGAAAAAAGTTAATTGATGATTTTAAGAAGTGGGCCAATGAAAAGGGTGTAAAGTATATAGAATTAACAGTTTGTAACAATAATTGTTCAGCGATTAATTTATATAAAAATAGTGGATTTAAAAATATAAAAATTGTAATGCAATATGCTATGGAGGAGTGAAAAATGAAATAAATCTTTCTATATAAAAGTGAAACAATCACTAAAATTGCTTTTAAAAAAGGCTAGTGTGTTTAAGCACTAACTTTTTTTTGATAACTACTCCTTTATATAAATATAATTATAAGAACAAGCTCTAATAAGCCTATTCATAATAGCAACACCAAGTCCTTCTTTTCTAACGCCTTCAATTATAACTAAATCATAATTAGTCTGATCAAGTTCTCTTAAAATATGAAATATATTATGTGATACTTCCTCTAAAGAAGACCCCATAGAAATAGCATTTTTAAACTTATCAAAATTATTTTCCATACAAACAACAAGAATATTATAATTAGATTCAAACTCATGAACCTTAGATACAAACTTATCATTATCTTCAGAATATATAAGCAAACACTTAACATCTGGAGCATAATGTTTATATTTCATTCCTGGAGACATAACCTTACTATTAAATTTAACATCATTAAAAATATTTTCATCATACACAGCATCAAATCCCGCATCAATAAAATCTTCCAGAGAAATCTTACCAGGTCTTAAAATAGTAACAACCTCAGAAACTACTCTAACAACAGTAGATTCAAGACCAACTAAAGTACTACCACCATCAATAACAAAAGAAACACTATCTTTCAAAGAATCATCAATATCCGAAACACATGTACCAGAAGGCTTACCAGATATATTAGCAGAAGGCGCAGCAATAGGAACCCCAGAAAAATTAATTAAATTTCTAGCAATCTCATTATTAGGCATCCTAACCCCAACAGTAGAAAGACCACCCGATACAGCATCAGGTACTAAATCAGACTTTTCAAGAACAACAGTAAGAGGACCAGGAAAAAAAGCATCAATAAGCCTCTTTTCAGTGCTATTAATATTCTTACAAACCATATCAATCATTTCAAAATTACCAACATGCAGTATCAAAGGATTATCATTTGCTCTACCTTTAGCACAAAAAATATTTTTAATAGCCTCCTCATCAAGGCCATTCGCCCCAATTCCATATACAGTCTCAGTAGGAAAAATAACAAGCTTTCCCTCTCTAATAGCATTTCCAGCTTTCTTAATCATTTCTAAATCTAAACCATTAATCATAGTACTCATACTCATCACCAACAACATTATAAACCAATTATAAACAAAAAACAAATATCGTATTGAAAAATTAAATATTTGATGCTAATATATATAGAAATTGATTTAATAAAAACAACCAAAGTAGGTGATTTAAGATGAAAGAAAAAGAAAATAGCAAAAAATTTATAATAGGGACACATAATGGTATATTTCATAATGATGAAATTATTGCAATTTCAATATTAAAGGTGTTATTATCAGAAATAAAAGACATTGAAATAATAAGATCAAGAAATATAGAGTTTCTAAAAAGAAATTGCCAAATTTTAATAGATATAGGAGGTGGGAAGTTTGATCATCACCAAAAAAATGGAAACGGAAAAAGAAAAAATGGAATAT
>CAVGVM010000118.1:0-3889 GCA_963632645.1 Lachnospiraceae bacterium
ATATATTGTAAGTCTATTTTTGTCAATGAATAAAATATTTTTTTAACAAAACAACATAAAAAAAACAGAAATTATTCTGCTTTCTCTACATCTAAAAATACTACTATATCATTTATATTATATTTATTAACAAGATTATCTTTCTTAACAACATCAAGAGCAAGTGTTTCCCTCTTAATATAATCCTCATAATCCTTTAATACACCTTTAAAATAATCATCTGAATCATAATATAAATTTATTCTATTTTCAATATCAAAATCCTTTTCTTTTCTAAGATTTTGAACCTTAGACACAACTTCCCTTGCAATACCTTCCTTTATCAAATCATCATTTAAAGTAGTATTCAATATAATAAAATTACTATTTTCCATGGCAACCTTCATTCCCTCTTTAGATTGTATTTTTATATCTAAAAGATCATTACCTATTTCCATATCTTCAAAAACAATTGTTTCCTTATTTACAACTTTCTCTATTTCTTCTTCAGAAAGATCATCTAAAAATCTTACAAAATCTTTCATCTTATTTCCTAAAACCTTACCCGCTTCTTTAAAATTAGGTTTTATCTTAAAATTCATATATTTTGTTAAATCTTTTTCAAAAACTATTTCCTTAACATTTAATTCTTCTTTTATTAAATCCTCTAATCCTTGTAATATTTTCTTATTCTTACCATCCAAAATAACTTCTGAAATTGGTTGTCTTACCTTTATCTTTTCTTCCTCTCTAACATTTCTTCCTAAAGAAATTAAATCCCTAACTAAATCCATTCTTGTTTCAATTTCTTCTCTTATTAACTTTTCATCATAAGAAGGAAATTGTGCAAGATGTACAGATTCTTCTCCTGTTAAGTTTTGATATATTTCCTCAGACACAAATGGAGTTATCGGAGCAATTAAAGTAGATAAACCCTTTAAAACATAATAAGTTGTTTGATATACAGCCTTTTTAGAATTATCAAGTTCTGAACCCCAAAATCTCTTTCTATTTCTTCTTATATACCAATTAGATAAATCATCAGACACAAAAGTTGTTAATTCCTTAACCACCTTATTTAAATCATATTCTTCAAAATAACTAGTTACATTCTTTACTAATTTATTATATTTAGATAACAACCATTTATCTATTTCCTCTAAATCTTCATATGACACCTTATACTCCCTAGGATCAATCTTATCTATATTAGCATATAAAGCAAAGAATGAATAAGTATTTCTAAGTGGATTAAAGAACTTAGAATGAACTTCTTTTAAACCATTCATATCAAATTTTAAAGGAGTCCAAACTGGAGAAGTATAAGGAAGATAAAATCTTACTGTATCAGCCCCGTATTTCTTCATAGTAGTAAATGGTTCCACTATATTACCTCTAGATTTACTCATCTTCTTACCTTCTGCATCCAATAATAAATCATTTACTAAAACATTTTTATATGGAGAAATTCCTTTTACAAACACTGATATTACAAGCAAAGTATAAAACCAACCTCTTGTTTGATCAATACCTTCAGCAATAAAATCCGCAGGATATTGAGTTCCCCAAAGTTCTTTATTTTCAAATGGATAATGATATTGAGCAAATGGCATAGAACCAGAATCAAACCAACAATCAATTACATCAGTTACTCTAGTCATTTCCTTTCCACAAGAACATTTTAAATGAATATTATCAACATATGGTCTATGAAGATCTATATCATCAGAAACATCTTCTATTGCCTTTTCCTTTAATTCATCCCTAGAACCAATCATTTCCATATGACCACACTCACATCTCCATAATGGAAGTGGTGTTCCCCAATATCTATTTCTAGAAATTGCCCAATCATTTAAATTTTCAAGCCAATTACCAAATCTTTTTTCTCCAACATAAGAAGGATGCCAATTAACAGTCTTATTCGCTTCAATTATTTTATCTTTTAACTTAGTTACCTCTAAATAAAAACTTGGTTTTGAATAATAAATTAATGGTGTTTGACATCTCCAACAATGAGGATAGTTATGTTTTATCTTTTGTTTTTTAAATAACTTATCTTCCTTCTTCAAATATTTTATTACCTCAAGATCAGCCTCAAAAACATTCATACCTTTCCATAAACCCTCAGTATAACAACCATCTTCTCCGACAGGATTAAGATATGGTAAATTATATTTCTTTCCTACCTTAGCATCATCTTCACCAAAAGCCGGAGCCAAATGAACTACACCTGTACCATCCTCCATAGTTACATACTCATCACATGTTACATAAAATGCTTTCTTATCAACCTTTAAACTTGGTATAAGTTGTTCATACTCTACACCTTCTAAGTCTTTACCCTTATATCTTTCAAGTATTTTAACATCTTCGCCAAGTACCTTTGATACTAACTTCTCAGCCAAAATAAACTTATATCCCATAGATAAAACTTTTACATAATCTTCATTCGGATTAACACAAAGTGCAACATTAGAAATTAAAGTCCATGGTGTTGTAGTCCATACCAAAAAGTATGCATCTTCATCTTTCTTTTTCATAGTTACTATAACTGTATCAACACTAACTTCCTTATAACCTTGAGCAACCTCATGAGAAGCAAGTCCAGTACCACATCTTGGACAATATGGAACTATCTTATGTCCTTCATAAAACAATCCCTCATCAAAAAACTTCTTTAATATCCACCATTCTGTTTCTATATAATTATTATCATAAGTAACATATGGATGTTCAAGATCAATAAATTGACCCATCTTAACTGTTAAATCAGAAAATGCCTTTTCATTTTTCCAAACACTTTCTTTACACTTTTTATTAAACTTTTCAATACCATACTTTTCTATATCAGTCTTATTCTTAAAACCTAATTCCTTTTCTACTGCTAACTCAACAGGAAGGCCATGAGTATCCCAACCTACTTTTCTTAACACTTTCTTTCCTGTCATAGCATGATACTTACATATCGAATCCTTTATAAACTTTGCCACCATATGATGCAATCCTGGAAACCCATTCGCAGTCGCAGGGCCATCATAAAAAACATAATAATCTTTACCTTGCTCTATACTCTTTTGTAATATATTCTTTTCCTTCCAATATTCAGTAAACGCTTCTTCTACCTTACTTACTTCATCCTTTTTTAATTCCTTAAACATGATTTTCCTCCTTACAATATAAAAAGATGTTACCAAAGGACGAGATATACCCGTGGTACCACCTTATTTTACTATATTAGTCTTATTTGCTATAACGCGCATACCGTTTTTATCTTCAATAAAACACATCCAAAGTGATTCGAAATATACTATTCTTGTTAGCTTCCACCAACCCTAACTCGCTTATAGACTTCATATATCTCCGTCTTCTTCATTTGATTTCCTATTTATAATAACATATTCTTTATTGAATGTAAATATCAATTATTTTAAAGACTCAATTTCCTCAAGTGATAAACCAGTACATTCAGAAATCGTATCTAAATCTATTCCCTTTTCAATCATATTTCTAGCAGTTTCAAATGCTTTCCTCTTAATTCCGGTTTCAACTCCTTTATTTATTTCTTCTTCTCTTTCATTATGTAACTCAACCATTCTTGTTAATTCCTCTTTTGTATATTTATCAAGATCAGTTTCCTCTAACACTAACTCAGGTATCTTTCTTATCTTCATAAGTTCTTCATCACCTTCCACTACTCTATCAAGTATCTCTCTATGTCTTGCTACAAACACTGATAATACTTTCTCTAAATAACTAAGAGTCTTTATATCTTTATTATATATTCTTTCTCTTAATTTTGAAAGGTTTAATCTCACTATTTTTACTAAATTTTCATATAAATCTTCTCCATGATCTCCCACTAACTTATAAACTGTACTTATCTCATCACTATCACTAGTATTATAAT